>PXBQ01000198.1 GCA_003566875.1 Spirochaetaceae bacterium
ACCGACGGGCATGCGATACTGCGTCAACTCGGCCGCTCTTCGATTCGAGCCGGACGAGTAAGAGTCGCCGAAGCCGAGAGCTATGTGGTTTTTGATGTTCCCCACAGCCGTGCGAGTGTGCGAGCGCGATGGTCGGCACGCGGTCGCGAACCGCGCTCACCCTCACGCTCGACGTCAGTGTTGAGTAACGCCTCGCCAAGAGTCGTCACGCTGTCAGCCGGCGGAGGTGAGGTGAGGTAGCGTTGATGAGCAGATGGGGAGAGGGAGGGTTTCGGCAAAGTCGCTCGGACCGTTGTGCTTCCGAGCGACTACACCACGAACCTTTCCACGAAAAGGAAAGCAATACTGGGGGGGCGCAGGTTCGATCGGCAATGGGCCGCCGCTACCGCACGTCCACGTCCACGAGATCGTCAAGGTTCCACGTCCAACGTCAGACGCTCCACGTCAGACGAGAACGATGACCTGGACGTGGACGACGAACGTGGACGCCACCCAAGGGAGCTAAGTCACCACCAGGGGAACTCGCAATGCGCCGAAGGCGCAGATCAGATAGACGCGCGCAGCGCGCACCCATCGAGACTGACAGGAACTCCGGCCACTACTCGGATAACGGATCGTATCAGTTGAACGCGCGATCCTCCAGTTTGAACGACAATTCGCAACCGTCTTTCTTCAGATTCCGCTCGTTGATGCGGCGGCATGCCTTCTCCAGCGCCTCCATCATCTCCTGGTCTCGTGGATTGCGATAGATCACAATCGTCTCACGGGTGTCTGTCTTCTCTCTACGACCAGGCAACAGTGCAACTCGCTTGAGAAACGTCCGCAGCTCCATTGGATGGGTGGGAAAGTACTCGCGGATCGCAAACTGAACGAGCATCGCCAGGGTAATCTTGAAGGAGGTGAAAAGGATATCCTTCGATGTATCGGCCTCGAGTATCTCTGCGCGTGTTTGGAGCCTCTCTCGCTCTGCACGTAGTTGTGTCTGTTTGGTTCTCGCCTTCTCGGCCTGCGCGACGGCGTTGGCATGCGCGGCATCCAACTCGCGTATGCGCGTGGTCTTGGGCTCCAGCTCGTCCTCCATGCTGCGTAGCTCCTTGACCGCATCGGCAAACGAGGCCGTATGCGTCTGGCCTTCGGCCACCGCCACATCCACGCGCTCCTTACGTTTCTGCAGCTTTCGCTCAAGGCGTCCCACCTCCTGCTGTGCACAGTCCAGCTCCAAAGCAACGTCCACCCGCTTGGCTTTCGCCGATTCTTGGGTCCCTTCGATCTTCTCCAGACGGCGGTCGATGTTGTCCACCTTCGTGATCACTGCCGTGTTGGCTACCACCCTCTTGCCGTAGCCATGCACTGTCTCCAGGCATACAGCGGCGATCTGCTGGCGAAACACGCCTTCCTGCAGTGGCCACCGGTCAAAGTAGACGTCGGCGAGCTGTCTCGCCGACCACATGTCCCGGTCCGCCTGCGTAACCAACACCGTCCACGCCTTCTTGGTGCGACGCTCGATGATCAGGGCGCGCACCTCAACCCGTATCGATGGGTCCCTCGAGTCCACCAGAGTTGTCTTTCCTTCACGAATCCGATCTCCCTCGCGGTACTCTTGCCATCGACTCCCGCGCTCGAGGTCAAAGCGCTCGGGACGAATCATCGCCGCCGACATCGGCGTTATCAGGTCGCGGCCCGCCTCCTTGAAAGCAGCGATAAGTGCCGCCGAGCAACACTCCCCGTCAATGGCCGTCAACCGCCCCACCGGCGCGACCCTCTTGAACTCCACCTTCTCGAGCATTTCGAGCACCCGCGGGGCCAAAGGCGCTGTGCCACTATGCGTCTCGAAGTAGATCGGCGTTCCCGCTCCGCTGTGGATGTAGGTGCTCACCAGCGCCGGTTGTACCCGTCCGGTCGAAGAGACCTTCGCCGCCTTTGTGAACTGGCTCGTCCACAACGGCTTGACCTGGTTGTCCACGTAGATGACCGATGCTCGAAGGCCCTGCTCCCACCGTTCATGGCTCACTTGGTGCCATCGGTCCGCTACCTCCTGCTGAATCGTTGGTCCGGCACCTATGAGCGTCCATTCGGCGGCGGTCTTTCGAAGCGTTTCGGGCATGTAGGGGTAACCGCAGAAACCCTCGAGATGGGCCCCTTGCGGCCCATACAGCTCATCGAACCGATTGCTGTCGGTCAAGGCGGGCATCCCCACGAACGCCCAGACCTTCCGCTCGATCGTCTTTCGTCGTTCCCTCGCCAGCTTCACACGACCAAGGTCAGCCTCCTCCCGTTTCTCCTCCGTGGACCGAAACGCTGGTGCAACCACGTCTTCTTCCCCTCGCCGCCGCGAACGGTTGTAGCGCGCCGTAAGCTGCCCGTTCTTCTTGCGCAACCCTCGCTTCTTCTCGTCTAACGGTTCTGGTGTCGGAAGCGTTTCTGCCATGGACTCCAAGGCATCGACCACGACTTGGGCGCCCCCTGTTTCGAGATCGACTGCCTTGAGTATCTCCATTCCAGCAACACCCAACTCCTCGACGTCCAGATTCTTCGCGGGACGACCAGGCCGTCGAGCTGCTCCCTCCTCCGAAAGCACCCGCTTGATCGTCGCCTCCGAGCGCGTCACCTTTAGCTCGTCCTTCAATAACGCCTCTAGATCTTGCACCGAGATCGTCGGGTTGGCCCGCCGAGCGACACGCAGCAGGTCGCGATCCTCCTGCGTCACCTCCGGCTCCCGGGGCATACGCCGGTCAATGAGCGCCTCGAACCCTTCTTCCCTGTACCCCGCCAGGTCTCTCAAAATGGTGCTCCGCTGGGATGGAACATCCACCTCTCGAATGGCTGCGTCCTGGCTGCAACCCTGCTCAATCAAC
>PXBQ01000468.1 GCA_003566875.1 Spirochaetaceae bacterium
CCACACGAGGGGAACGCGGCTCGCGAGCAGCGTCCGCGCAGCGTGGATGTCGCCTTTGACGTTGAACTGAACCGAGCGAGTCGGCCACGTGGAGTCGCTCCGCGCGTGAAAAACGAATCGCACGTTCTCGACGATCGACGGATCGATCAGAAGCGCCGACGCCGAACTCGTCGCGGCGCCGAGGATCACGACCCAGAGCGGATCGTCGGGCGACGCGGCTCGCGCTTCCTGTACGATGAACTCGGCACCGTCGCCCGGACTCGGGTACCCGTAGTACTGCATCGGTGGGCATCCGTAAACGACGCGCACCGCGTCCGGCCGACCCGCCGCGTCGAGCAGAGTGCGCGCGAGTTCGGCGGACTTCGCGATGCTCCCGGGGCCCGCGCCCGGCCGGGAATTATTGTAGTGCGCGGCCGATATGCCGCGAAGGTCGAACCGATCGGGCGAGGCGAGCGCAAGGGCGATCGCGTAGAAGTCGTCGATCTCGTTCCCGACGTCCGAATCGATCACGAGCCGTATCCTTTTCCCGGCCGGCGGAACCTCCGGAACCACACGGTCCACGCGGACCCAGTTGTCTGTCGTCGTACGTCGAATCATGCCCCCGATTGTACCACGCGGTGCGCTTTTGGCGCCACGGCGCGGCGGCCGCAGTGGTCTGTTTACCCCGTCTCTGTGGATATGTTACATTCGGCTCCTCATGATGCGAGACATCACCGCGAGGATGACGTGTGCGGCTTTCCTCTGCGTCCTCGGCCTGGCCACCGCCAACGTGTTCGCCGATACCGTCGTTCTCGATGAACCGGCGGGGCTGTTCCGCCCCAACGAAAAGACTCTCTTCCTTATCGACGATGATGGCAGCTTCTCCGCCGACGAGGTCTACGCGAGGGTCGACGAGTTTCGGCCGTTCGAACGAGGATCGCTTCAGGTAGCGCGCAGAGGCGTGATTTGGTTACTGCTGAAACTGGAGAACCGGACGGCGATGACCGAGTGGGTCGTCACGAACACTATGAACGTCGCGCTCATGGAGCTGTTCGAGTTTGACGCGAACAGCCGGCACCCCATCGACGCCTCCGGCAACGCGGTACCGTTCGCCGAGCGCGACGTGAGTTCTCGGTATCCCGCATTCCGGGTCGATGTTCCGAGCGGTGACGTCCGTTCGTTCCTCGTTCGTGTGGCCGACAAGCAGTCGTCGAGCATCCAGCTCGAAATCTCTGAAGCCCGGCGTTTCTGGAACAGCTATCGCAACCAGACGCTCCTTCTCGGTCTGGCCTTCGGGTTCTTCTGCGCGCTCATCGTTTACAACGCCGTCGTGTTTCTGGTGAACCGCGATTCAGCGTACCTCGTCTACTCGCTCTACATGACGGCGTTCGCGGTGAACCAGCTCGCGCAGGAGCGGCTGCTCGCCGAGTACGTTCTCCCGAACCAGCCACACGGATTCTTCTGGTTTGTAGTCTTCGGCGGGCTGACCGCCGCGCTCGGGGTCGAGTTCTTCCGACGACTGATCGAAACCCGGAAGACGATGCCGCGGACCGATCGCGCGATGCGCGTCACGCAGATCGCGCTCGGCGCCCTCGTCCTCGCCGGGTTCTTCGCCGCCGGGCCCCTCACCGCCGATATCCTCAATGTCCTGAGCCTCGTCGCGATGGCGCTCATCGTGTACGTACTCGTCGTGCGGATCGTGAAGCGCGATACGCTCGCGCTCATCTGTCTGGTGGGATCTCTTCTCTACCTCGCGGGAACCGCCACCGAGATCGTCGGCGTCCTCCTCCCGATCCCGGTCACCGCGTTCATGCTCAACGCTCAACTCTACGGGGCGCTTCCGCAGGTGCTCATTCTGGCGTTCGCTCTGGGATCGAAGACGTACCGCCTCCAGGAGGAGTACAACCGGGTCGAGCGCCAGTTTCGCTCTGAGCTGGAAGACCGCGTCCGCGACCGTACGCGCGAGCTGCAGATCGCGACGCGCCGACTCGCCGAAGAGGCGGTGACCGATGAGCTGACCGGGCTCTTCAACCGCAAGGAGCTCAATCAACGATCGGCGGAACTCGATAAGCTCCTCGATCGCAAGCGGCAGGTCGGCGAGAACTACTCGGTGACCGTCGCGTACCTCGACCTGGACAACTTCAAGCAGTGCAACGACTCGTTCGGCCATGGGTTCGGCGATGATCTTCTCCGTCGCGCGGCGGACGTTCTTCGCAGCCACACTCGCGGCTACGACCTCGCGTTCCGCGTCGGAGGCGACGAGTTCGTGATCGTCATGCCCGAAACCACGCTCGAAGAAGGCCGATCGCTGATCGAACGCGTCCGCAGCGCATTCGCGCCTGCGATGCCGTCGGAGGCCAAGGTCTCGGTCTCGGTCGGCCTTGCCTCGATCGACGAGACGGCCGGGGCGTCGGTGGCATCGGCCATCGATGCCGCAGATACGGCGCTTCTCGCCTCAAAGGAATCAGGCAAGAATCGGCTCACCGCCGCAAGATGAAAATCCGTATCGCGCCCGGAGACCTTCGGCTATCAAGGACGCGTGACAGGAGGGAACGATGGAACAACTAGTATCATTCGCATGGCTCGGGCTCGCGTTGATCGTGGGAAGAATGCTCCGAGGGTGGATCCCGGCGCTCAGACGCGCGTTCATTCCCAGCTCGATCATCGGAGGTGTGCTGCTCCTGCTGATCGGGCCGGAGGGCCTCGGGAGAGTCGTCCCCGGGCTTCCTCCGGTTGTCACGAGAGAGTCGGTCGCGATCTGGGAGAGGCTTCCCGGGTTCCTGATTAACATCGTTTTTGCCGCGCTCTTCCTTGGCAAGGTGATTCCCGGCCTGAAGGAGATCTGGCGCAAGGCGGGGCCGCAGGTCGCGTTCAG
>PXBQ01000026.1 GCA_003566875.1 Spirochaetaceae bacterium
CCGGGAACTGCAGCAACACAGGGCGTCCTGCTTCGATCGAAGCGTCGTCCGGGCCGGTCACGCCCGGAAGCGCGCACGTGACCCCGGCCGCTGCTCCGCCGTTCGTGAGAATCTTCCCGTCACCGATCACGATGATCTCGACGTCCGCCGGAAACGCGCAGCCGTCGAGAACCTTCGCGACAAGCTCCGGCCCGATTCCCGACGGGTCGCCGAGCGTGAGACCGATGCGCTTGGTCTTACGCGACACTCTCATACTCCGTTAAACTCGTCGTGCCACGCGATCTCCATTCCGTCGTCGGTGAACGTGATCGGGAGGAAGCTGTATCCGGAGTTCTGAAGGTCGTGCGGTTTCCAGTGGTCGAGCATTAGGTACGGCCGGTCGCCGACCGTGAAGATGTACGTCGACTGACCGAAGAAGGTCTTGCGCGCGTTCGGACCGGTGCACGGGTTGTCGATCAGGCGCCAGTGACCGATCACCGCGTGAGACGTCGCGTACAGCGCAACGTTCGGTTTCCAGCCGGTGCAGCCGGACGTGACCGAGTAGTACGTGCCGTCGCGGAGCATGATCGCCGGCGCCTCGCGCGACTGCGCGATCAGCGACGGTGCGTGAAAACCGTCGACGTTCGTGTAGTCGGTGGTCAACCGCGAGATCATCATTGTCCGGTTCCAGTCCGACGAGTGGAACAGGTACGCAACCCCATCAATATCCTTGAACACGGTCATGTCACGACTGTCGATGCCGTTCGGCCGCATCGAGCGGGATATTGTGAACGGCCCGGTCGGGGAGTCGGCGACAGCGACGCCGACGCTCGCGTCGGTATACGTCGCGTTGTCGGCGTGAAACCACAACACGAAGCGCCCGGTTTTCTCGTGGTAGATCACCTTCGGGCGTTCGACGACGCGCGACGGGTGAAGGACACCTTTCGGGTCATCCGGCGTCGCGGGCAAAACGACGCCTTCGTGGTGCCAGTCGCGCAGATTCCGCGACGAGTAGCACGAGACCCCGATCACGTCGACGCGCGCGAGCAGCGCTCCGTCCTTGTTCGCGTTCGGCGCGCCTTTGTCCTCGCCGTACCAGTAAAAAACCCCGTCGTGTTCGAGGATCATACCGCCGTGCGCCTGAATCGGCTTCCCCGCATCGTCGGCCCATATTGTTCCGTTTTTCATGTGTGCTCCTTTTCCTTACGACTTTCGTTCCGTCGGTGCAGATGACGACCACGGTAGCTGCCCGTGCAGGGCTGCGATGTTCTCAATTTGGTTCCGCAAGTCGTTCAACTCGAGCTGCGCGCGCTTGAGCTCCGAGATATCGACGCACGCGCCCAGGAATCCCGAAAATCCCCCCTCGCCATCGAGCTTCGGGCTGCCATGGTCGTACACCCAGCCGTACGTTCCGTCGAACCTCCTGAGTCGGTACTCCATCGCGAACGGCTCGCGTCGATCGAACGCCGCGTGGAACGTACTCAGACACCGTTGCAAATCCTCGGGATGAACACCCTCGGCCCAGCCGTCCCCAAGTTCCATCTCGATCGTCCTTCCCGTGTACCGCAGCCACGCCGCGTTGAAGTAGATACACTCTTTGTCCTCATCCGACTCCCAGATGAGAATCGGAGATGCCTCCGCGAGAGTTTTGAATCGAGTCTCGGCAAGAACCCGTTCGGTTATGTCTTCTTTTACCGCGATATAACTCACCGTATTTCCCGTCTTGTCTTTGACGGGCGCGATCGACGCGGACTCGACGTATAGCTCGCCGTTCTTTTTCCGGTTGCGAAACGATCCGTGCCACTCGTGACCCGACGTTACCGTTTTCCATAGCTCTCGGAACACGAGCTGCGGCGTATGACCGCTTTGGAGAATCCGCGGGTTTTCACCGATCGCCTCTTCGGGGGTGTATCCGGTGAGTTCCGTGAATTTTGGGTTGACGTACTCGATGTTCGCATCGACATCGGTGATGACGACCGTCGACGGGCTTTGGCGTATCGCCTGCTCGAGTTTTTCCATACGGAGCTCGTTCCGTCGGTGCTCGGTTACGTCGCGGATGATCGCCAGGATATGCCGGTCATCGAGCCTGGCGATTCGCAGGTCAAAAAAGCGTTTTTCGCCTTCGATTTCCAGGTCGTAGATATGCGATTGAACGGTTCCGGTCTCGATGCACGCGCGATAAAGAGCGAGATGCTGTTCGACCTCCTCGGGCGGAAAAACGTCGCCGATGTGAGAGCCGACGATTTGGCCGGGATCCATCGCGAGCGGAACGATCCCCGCGGAGTTCGTGAAATCACGGTAGTACCCGTCCCAATCTACGATAAACATGAGGTCCGGAATCGCGTCGAGCGTCGCCTGAAGGCGGTTTCGCGCTTCTTTCGCTTGCCGGTTCGCCTCGAACAGCCGGAACGCCATGCTGATCGACGCGATCAGTACCGTTTCACCCGAGTTTTTCACGATGTAGCCGTACGACGTTATCCCTTCCGTGCGCTCGACTACTTCTCTTTCGGTGTGCGACGACAGAAAGACTAACGGAACGTCGCGGATCGCGAGTATGCGCTCGGCCGCCGTCGTCCCGTCGATGCCCGGGCCCAAGTTGATATCCATCAAGACCAAGTCGACGTTCTGAGCCGACGCGATTGCCTCGACGGCCTTCTCTCCCGACGCAACCGTCTCGACGCGGAAGCCGTACCTTTCGAGAGTCTTCTTTGTCGCGAGCGCAATGATCGCCTCGTCTTCTACCAGGAGGATGTTCCGGTGTGTCTCGATTTCCATGGTTCGCGAGTCCTTTCCCAACTGTTTTACATTCTGGCGCCGAATACACCGAAACCGTCCGTCGTTTTCACGGTTGTACGATGATCGATGCTATC
>PXBQ01000148.1 GCA_003566875.1 Spirochaetaceae bacterium
ACTTCGCTCTTGTCCTGACGATGGTGCTCTGGGGAAACTCGTTCGTCGCGACAAAGTTCATCCTCGAGACGCTGTCGCCGGTGCAGTATATCTTTGTGCGATTCGCGCTCGCCGCGCTTCTGTTCATCCCGGTGCTATTAATGTCCCGTCCGCGGCGACTGACGTTCCGGCAACACAGATCGCTCATGTTGATCGCGTTGTTCGAGCCGGGGTTGTATTTTCTGTTCGAGACGTACGGATTGCGGCTCACGACCGCGTCGAGCGCATCGCTGATCATCGCGTGCATCCCGGCGTTTGTCGCGCTGACCGCCGGGCTCGTCCTGCGCGAGCGGTTGAGTCGCCGGGCGTGGATCGGGATAGTCGTCTCGATCATCGGCGTCGCGGCGATCGCGATCCTCGACGGTGCGCAGGAAGCAGCCGCCGGGTCGATCATCGGGAACGTGCTCGTGCTGTGCTCGGTGTTTGCCGCGACCGGGTACATTATCGTCGCGCGGAAGGTGTCTGCGGGATTGTCGCCGCTCGAGATCACCGCGTACCAGGTGATGTACGGCGCGGTGTACTTCC
Organism: Spirochaetaceae bacterium; assembly: GCA_003566875.1. Lineage (GTDB taxonomy): Bacteria > Spirochaetota > Spirochaetia > DSM-27196 > PXBQ01 > PXBQ01. The sequence continues at coordinate 565 of PXBQ01000148.1, forward strand.
TGCCTTTTTTTCTGCTCTCGCTCCGGGGCCATCTCGCCGGTGGAGAGCTCCCATCGATCGGCGGCGACGTGGTCGGCGCGATGGTTTTCCTTGTGATAGGGCCGACGTTTCTCGCTTTTCTGTGCTACAACTACGCGCTGAGCCGAATTCCCGCGTCGCGCGCGGCGGTCTTCCTGAACGGGATACCGGTTGTGACCGTGATCGTCGCGGCGCTTCTGCTCGGAGAGCGGCTTACGATGCTGCAGATCGTCGGCGGGATCGTCGTGATCATCGGCGTCACGTTGACGGCCTCCCGGGGTGCGACCGCGGCGGCCGACCCGATTCTTGACGAAGCCGTCCCGCCGCCTTTAGGGTAACGATACATCACGAGCGCACTCGGGAGGAAACATGCCACGGAACATCCTGTTCATCACGACCGATCAGCAACACTGGAACACACTCGGTGTACTCAACCCGGAAGTCAAGACGCCGAACCTCGACCGGCTCGCCGCGTCGGGCACCCTTTTCGAACGCGCGTACTGCCCGAATCCGACCTGCACCCCGACGCGCGCGTCGATCATAACGGGCGTCCATCCGTCGCGGCACGGCGCGTACAGTCTCGGGACAAAACTCCCGGAAGACGTTCCGACGGTCGGACGCGCGATGGCCGACGCGGGAGTCGCGACGGCTTTGGTCGGGAAGGCTCACTTCCAGCAGCTTGTCTCGACCGAAGAGTTTCCGTCACTCGAGTCGTACCCGACACTCCAGGATCTCGAGTTCTGGCGCGCCTTTCACGGTCCGTTCTACGGTTTTGATCACGTCGAGCTCGCGCGAAACCACACCGACGAGGCACACGTCGGTCAGCACTACGCAATCTGGATGGAAGAGAACGGATTCCCCGAGTGGCGCGATCACTTCCGCCCGCCGACAGGCACGCAGCCCGCACAGAAGCACTCGTGGAGTCTTCCCGAACGGCACCACTATAACGCGTGGATCACAGAGCGATCATCGGCGCTCATGGAGCAGTACTCCGCCGAAGACACGCCGTTTTTTCTCTGGGCGAGTTACTTCGATCCCCACCCGAGTTACCTCGTTCCGGAACCGTGGGCAAGCATGTACGACCCGGAGACGGTCACCGTGCCCCACGGCGTCGCGGGTGAACACGAGAAGAATCCTCCGCACTTCGGGCTCACGCAGACCGAGAATCCCGACTTTTCCCGGTGGCAGGAGCGCGACGGGAACGGGTTGCACGGGTTTCAGTCGCACCTCGTTGCCCCCGATGAGGCCAAACGTAACGTCGCGACGTACTACGGCATGATCAGCATGCTTGACGCGTACGTCGGGAAACTGCTCGACCGCCTCGAGAGCTTAGGGCTTGCCGACGAGACTCTCGTCGTGTTCACCTCCGACCACGGGCACCTGTTCGGACAGCACGGCATGACCGCAAAAGGTACGTTCCATTACGAGGACCTGATCCGGGTTCCGTTCATCACGGTACATCCGGATCAAAGCGATGCGGGCCGACGATCAAACGCGATACAGTCGCTCGTCGATATCGCCCCGAGTTTCCTGTCGTTCCTCGGGCTTCCCGTTCCACGCTTCATGACCGGCCGGAACCAGAACGACGTCTGGAAGGGTTCGGTAGCTTCGGTCCGTGATTACGCGCTCGTCGAGAATCGGCACCAGCCGAATCGCCTGTACGCAAAAACGTACGTCGACGCGCGGTACAAGATCACGGCGTACTACGGTGAGCGGTGGGGTGAGCTTTTTGATCTCGAAACCGACCCCGGCGAGCACCGTAACCTCTGGGATGACCCCACGATGAGCGAGATCAAGCTGGGGCTGTTGCACCGTCTTCTCGACGCGGCCGCGGATACGGAGCATGTGCCGATGCCGCGCGTAGCGATCGCGTAAACGCGAATCGCGGCGCGTTGGACACGACGGTTCGTGCCGATTACGTCGAGAATCCAGTCTCGGCGGTCGCGGACTTCACGAGCTCTTCGGGGATGTCGTCGAACGACGCGTAGTTCATCCGGTACAGCCGGGCGTACAGCCCGCCGCGCGCCATGAGTTCAGCGTGATTGCCGGTCTCGACTATCCGCCCGTCGTGTAGTACGACGATCCGGTCTGCGCCGCGGATCGTCGAGAGCCGGTGAGCGATCACCATTCCCGTACGACCCTCGAGCAGCCGTTTGAGCGCGCGTTGGATCATGAGCTCGGTGTAGCTGTCGATGTTCGCGGTCGCCTCATCGAGCACGAGTATTGTCGTGTCGGCGACGAGAGCGCGTGCGAAACTG
>PXBQ01000471.1 GCA_003566875.1 Spirochaetaceae bacterium
ACCTCGCCGGTCCGTTCGTCGACCGTCACGACCGGTATCAATCCGTCCGGGCCGAACCGAGGGCGGAAAACCGTGCCCTCTTCGGGATTGGTGTCGTTACTCATGTGCGCCTCTCGGGGGAACTATGCCGAAAACACACGGTTCCGGCAACCGCCGACCGGCACGCGGCGATGCTCGGGATTTTGCCGAAAGCACCGATTATACGGTATATTACGGTGTATGAGCGATCTGGACCGTGCGATAATCGCCGCACGCGCGGCGGCAGAGAGGGCGTACGCGCCGTACTCACGTTTCCACGTCGGCGCCGCGGTGAAGCTCGAGGGCATCGACGAGCCGGTTGCCGGGTGCAACGTCGAAAACGCGAGTTTCGGCGCGACGGTCTGCGCCGAGCGGACCGCGATTCTGTCGGGCGTCGCGCGGCACGGGAAACGCCGTGTCGAGTTCATCGTCGTCGCGACGTCGATCGATCCCCCCGCGCTCCCGTGCGCTCTGTGCCTCCAGGTCATGACCGAGTTCTGCACGCCGGAGACACCGATAATCGCGGTCGGGAGCGGCGAACGCCGAATCGAGACGCAGCTCGGAGAGCTGCTCCCGTCGCCGTTCGTGTTTCCGGAGTCGGGTTGAGGCAAAAGGGGCACCAAATGTCACCGGCGGTACAACAGTTCTACAGTACATTCACCGAGTCGTACCTGAACTCACCCGAGCGCATTGCGATCTTCGTCGGTTTCCTGACTTTGCTCGTCGTGACTCTTCTCGCGTACCATCGTATGGATCGTAGACGGTACGAAAAACATCGACGCCAGATAGCCGCCGACATTTTCAAATCCCGGATTTCCGAGATAGCGCTCTCACCAGGCGATCTCGCGGCGGTCGACGTGCTCGCCGGATACCTTCCTGACCCAAACGAAAAGTATCTCATCGTCACGAACGAGAACGTCTTCACGAACTGCGCGCGCAAAGCTCGCGACGACGAGGTTTTGCCGGCCTCGACGACTTCGGCGCTCCGCGTCCGGCTCGGGTTCACGCGCAGCGCGGACCGCGCGCCGGTCTCGACCGCGCACCTCCCGGTCGGCGCTCCGGTCTACGTTCGGACCGCGGCGGGTCCGCAGAAATGCCGTGTCGAGAAACATCTCGACACATCGATCGTCGTCCGCGCCGAACGTGGAGTGATGTCGCTTCGGACCGGGCAGAGAGTCGAATTGTTCTATCACAACTCTTCGGGCTTGTTCCGCGTCAAGACGTACGTTCAAGGACTCGATGCGCGAACGATCAGCCTCGCACACTCCGAAGACCTCACGCAGTATCAAAAACGTCGCTACTTCCGCAAGACCGTCGAAATCCCCGTCGAGATTCGGTGCGCGGAACGCGACGACGTATTTCACGAGACACGCACGGTCGACCTCGGCGGCGGCGGCGCGAGCATCATGAATCCAAACGGCAGGTTCAAAGCCGAAGATCGGGTGGAACTCTCCTTTATGTCGGGCGCGCTCGAGCGGCTCAGCGTCGTAGCGCGCGTACTGCGCACCTCGCGAAACGACTCGGTGATTCATGTCGAGTTTGTCTCGATCCGCGAGGCGGTCCGAGACAAAATCTTCAACGTGCTGTTCCGCCCGCAACCGTGATCTGTACGACCGGGGCAAACTGTCCTACCTCATTCGAGGTGCGACAGGACTCGCTCTTCGCCTTCTTCGAGGAACTGGTTCGTGTACAGCGTGTAGTAGTGACCTTTGTTCCGGATAAGCTCGTGATGCGTCCCGTCCTCGATGATTCGCCCTTTGCTGATCACAAGGATTCGGTCGGCGGTTTTTATCGTCGAGAGCCGGTGCGCGATGATGAAACTCGTTCTGCCCTCGAGCACGACGCGAATCGCGTCCTGGATCAGCAACTCGGTTTCGGTATCGATCGACGAAGTCGCTTCGTCGAGCACGAAGAACACCGGATTTGCGAGAACCGCGCGAGCGAACGAAACGAGTTGCTTCTCACCGGTAGACAGTAACCCGCCGCCTTCCCCGACTTCCGCGCCGTACCCACCCTCCATGCGTTCGATGAAGTGGTGCGCGTTCACGAGTTTTGCGGCCTCGATCACCTCGTCGTCGCTCGCGTCGAGCCGTCCGTAACGGATGTTCTCGCGGACCGTGCCGCTGAATAAATGCGGCTGCTGAAGTACGTACCCGAGGTGCGAGTGATGCCACGCGAGAGAACGTTCGCGGTAATCGGTGCCGTCGATCAGGATCGAGCCGGTACTCGGCTCGTAGAAGCGACACGCGAGGTTCACGATTGTGCTCTTACCGGACCCTGTTTCGCCGACGAGCGCGATCGCCTCGCCCGAGTTGACCGCCAGGCTGAAGCCTTCAAGGACTTTCTCGCCGTTCTTGTACTGGAACGACACATCGCGGAACTCGATTGCGCCGGTCACCGGCGGCCAGTTCTCGCGTTTCGGCGCGAGATTGTCACCGAACGTCGCAACCACTTCCGGTGTGTCGATAATCTCGGCCGGCGTCTCAATCATCGAGATCACGCGCTCGGCCGACGCTTGCGCCGACTGCAGCTCGGCAAGGACGCGCGCGAGTTCGCGCACGGGTTCGAAGAATTGCACCGTGTACGATAGAAACGCGACGAGCGTTCCGTACGTCAACGTGCCGGCGACGACGCCGCTTCCACCGCGCCACAACGCGAGACCGGTGCCGATACTGCCGAGGGTCAAGACGATGGGAAGGTACAGAGCCGAGAACGTCGCGGTACGAATCGACGAACGCCGAAGTTCGCCCGAGAGTTCGCGAAACTCGACGAGGTTCGCGTCCTCGCGCACGAGCGTCTTGGTCGTCTTGGCAC
>PXBQ01000500.1 GCA_003566875.1 Spirochaetaceae bacterium
CGACTAACATGACGAAAAATCGAGACACGGCGCAACTCCCAAAAACAGTATACTACACGCGACTTTGGAACTCCAATAACTTGAGTCGAGAGACAAAATCGTCGTACGAACGCGACTCGAGCAGAAGCGGCACGACTCCCGGACGTTTCACGAACCGCGCGACCGTCGCGAGTATCTCGAGATGACGTTCGGGCGCGTGATCGACCGGATTGAGAAGCACAATCATCACTTGAGGAGGGGTGTCGCACCGGGGGATCACGAAACCGGATTGGTTCACGCCGAAAAAAACCATCGGTTCGGTGATTCCGGTCACGTGCGCGTGAATCAAGACGACGTCCTCAAGGAGGGGAACGGGTTCATCGCGTCCGATTCTCTCGAGCTCGGTTGCGACCGTGTCGATCAAGTTTGGCTGGCTCGCAAACTCCTCGGCGAGAAGCCGTCGAATCGCGGGCCCCGGAGCGACTCCGTCGAGGTTGAACACGATGTGGGGCGGCAGTATATACCGCTCGAGGTACTCCCGTTCGTCCGAATCGTCGGCGCGATCAGACGTCCACCTGTCGATGGGCGGGTACAGCGCCGAAATGTTTGTCCGAGGCAAGGCGGAAACCAGATGCCCGGGGAACCGGTCAAGGTCCGGCTGCCACGCGAGCCGGCCAAGGCGCGCGGACATCAAAATCACATGGTCATTCTCGGTTGCGATACTCGTGACAAACCCTATAACCTTTTTCCACGACGTGACAGGCTCAAAAGTCGCGTCGACCTTTTCCCGGCCGCTTTCGACGATCAGGCGACATCGCTCAACGGTATCACCGACACCCGTCACGATGAGACGCGCGCCGGTCTGGTGCGCGAGAGTCTTCACCGTGTGTACGACGTCGGCGAAACCCGACTGCCGGTCGAGCATCGGCGGCGCGACGAGGATGATCCGTTCGATTGTCGCTATCGGATGCACGAGCCGGTTGACGAGTACCATCGAGCGGGATTCCTGCACGATCGGATCGAGGACGCGACCGAACGTCCGTCGCCGTACCGATGAAGCGCCATCCCACCCGATGACGACCAATGACACCCTGAGGTCGCGAAGAGCCTTCAGAACACCGGCCGAGACCGTGATATCGAGCCGCGTAACCGGGATCACCGGAATGCTCGACGCGATAGCGCGGACGACGATGTGCGCGAGGATCTTCTCGCCGTTCGCGACGGCTTCGTCCGCGTCCGGACCGTCCATCGCGACGAAAAGCGGATAGACCGATTCGTGAGACTCTTTCTTGTGCAGCAAGAACGCGACCTCGCTGATCTCACGCGCGCTCTCCGCGTCCGCGATCGGAACGAGGATGCGATGTGGAGCAGTCGACGGGTCGTACGGTGTCTCCTGTTCGGCGAGAGCGACGCGTTTTCCGTACTTCTGCGTCACGATCGGTCCGACAAAACACGTAACGGCGATCATCAAAATCGTGCCGGTGAGGACCGAGTCCGTGAATATCTCGAGCCGGTACCCGACCAAGACCGCGGCCAATGTCGCCGCCGCCTGGTTGACCGAGAGTCCGTAAATCAACCCGGCCTCGTCGCGGTTGTACTTGAGTAACGGAATCGTAAATTTTGCGGCGATCCACTTCGTAAAAAGCGCGACCGTCACCATCGTGATCGAGACTATCCACGCGCCGGCATCGGTCACGAGCAACCGAACATCGACGAGCATCCCGACCGACACGAGGAAGAACGGGATAAAGACGGCATTCCCGACGAAGTTTATCCGGTTCATCAGAATGCTCTTCTCGGGTATGAGCGAGTTCAACGTCAACCCGGCCAGAAACGCCCCGATGATAGGTTCGAGTCCGACCAGGTGGGCGACGTACCCGCAGACAAAAACTGCCGACAGGACAAAGACGTAATCGGCGACGTCGTTCGAGACTTCACGCCTGAAAAACCATCGTCCGACACGCGGGAGCCCCCATACGACGACCGCGGCGTACACAACGATGAGGACACCGAGGCGGACCCAGAACATCGCATCGAGCCGGCCGCGTGTTGAACTCGCGACGACCGCCAGCACGATCATCGCGAGGGTGTCGGTGATAATCGTGCCGCCGATCCCGGTCGTGACCGCTCGGTTTTTGGTGAGTCCGAGGCGACTCGCGATCGGAAACGTAATCAAAGTGTGAGAGGAGAACATGCTCGCGAGCAACACCGCGGCGCCGAACGACATCGACAGTACCGTCGCCGCCGCTGTCGTCCCGACGACGAGCGGGAGCGCAAAAGTAAGCAAACCGAAGATGACCGTGTGACTCCCGTTCTTTTTGACCTGCTGAAGATCGATCTCGAGTCCGGCGAGGAACATGATGTACAGCAGACCAACCATGCCGAGCAGCTCGATCGTTTCGCCTCGCTCGAGTAACCCGATCGAATGCGGCCCGACGATGATTCCCGCGACGATGAGCCCGATGATATCTGGAAGGCGCAGTTTGGCGGAGAGGATCGGAGCGGTCAGGATGATCACGAGAAAAATCGCGAAGACAAGCACCGGATCGGTAACGGGGAGTGTCATTTAGGTGTCCTCCTTCCCATATATCAATCCTGGATCAAAAACGACCGGGACGTCGGTCGGTTCCAGCACAGCGTTATCTCCGCCGGCCACGACTCGCCGGTAAAAACACGAGCGGCGCCCGGTGTGACACGTCGCGCCGCCGGTCACCGAGACGCGGAGGACCAGAGTGTCCTGGTCGCAATCGACGAGGATTTCCTTCACCTTCTGCGTAAATCCGCTCGTCTCGCCCTTCTTCCAGAGCCGCGCTCGAGAACGGCTGTAGTACACCGCCTCTCCGCCGCCGACC
>PXBQ01000067.1 GCA_003566875.1 Spirochaetaceae bacterium
ATGAAAACCGCGTACGCAGAGAGCACAATATGCGGGCGGAGCAGGAGAACGCCGACCGCGGAGTCGTGGTCATCGAAGATCAGGGACCGTACGAGCCGAGTACGGTCTACTCCGAGACCTTTTCCTCCGGTGCGGGTGGATGGTTCGTTTCGACCGACGAGAATAGAACCTGGGAAGTAAATGATGCGGCGTACAGAGCCGTCAACAGAACGGACCGGACTTACCGTGTCCGTCGCAGTGTTCCCGAGATCGACCAAGCGGTCGATTTCGAGATTGAGGCGACGCTGCGTCGCCTGGCCGGGCCGGAGAACAGCTCGTACGGTCTGTTCTGGGGCGCCACAGACGACTGGGATAACACACCGTACGTCGTATTGATGAACGCAAACCAGCGGTTTTACGTTGGAAAAACCGTCGACAGACAGTGGGAAAGCATGGTTCCCTGGACGAGCAACACAGCCGTGCGGGCCGACGATTCCAACACGATCCGGATTCAGAAAAGTGGGACCACTTACCGTCTGTTCATCAACGGGGACAAGGCCGGAGAGTGGCCGTTCACTCCTGCTCCAGGACGCTTCATCGGAGTTACCGTCGGAGGCGGATTAACGGTGGAACTCGACGCGATCACGATACGGCAACACCCTCAGTTGACTCGATAACCTGAGCTGTCGCCGGCGGATCGAGAAACGCCCGCAAAACAGATCCCCCGCGAACAGTCACTGACTCTTTGAGTGCGGCGTCTCAATCCGTGAGATGCCCGCCGCTATTGGAGGCTACGATGTTTAGACGTATTCACGTTGTTGTCGGTTGCTGCGCCGTAGTTATCACGTTGACGGCGTGCGAATTGAAGCCACAGGTCTTTCTCGCTCCGGAGATTCACTACATCCATGAAGTTTCTTTTCTGGGTGACGACCGGTTTCGGGACGAGTTAACGATTACCTTGGCCGCGAACCCGGCGTCTCCGACGCAGGAGCGTATTGGAGGTGGAGTCGAGATCGAGTGGGATCTGGGCTCGATGGTAGTTGAGAACCAAATTGGAAACCAACGATTCGTCGATCCGGACTTCGACGTTCTTGAAGGGCCTCTGACCTGGACTCAAATCCGCCTTGATCCCGATCAGGATTACCCGCGCGGGACCGAAGAGGGTGAGACGTTGCGGATATTCTTCCGTGACATTTTTTACGATATTGTCGCGCCTTCCACGGTACGGGTGCGGGGTGACGCGCACGAGATGGAGTACGCGCTGACCAGAAGTTCAGTCGGCTACGGGGAATTCCCCGCGGCCAAAACCATCGATTGGTAATTGTATCTTCGCCCGGCGAGTGGAGTTTGCGCAGCCGTTAACGGTTGGCGCGCGTAGCGTCAGAGCTCCAGTTCGCCGGCGATCGCCCAACGGTACACAACGCGTTCGGCTGGTCCTCGGCTGCAAGGTCTGCGAACGAAACGATCAATCAACCTCCCGGGTCTCACGGAAGCTCGTTGTTAAGGATACCGTGATAGTGACACAGGTGTCGTCCTCGAAAAGTTCTCTCCGTTGTCGCAGCTCGGATCGGTCCAACTCGGATCGGCGCCCAGCTTCCGCGTTTCGGCCTTGAACGCCCGATACTGTGGACCTATACTCGAGAAAACCACAAACACGGAGTCGCAGAATGAAGACGTTCCTGCTCGTCTGTTTCATCGTCGTCGCCGCGCAAGCGCGAGCTCGTCGGGCTTCTGATGATCCTGCGGTACTACGATCGGTACAAGATCAAGTTTCGCACCACGATGCCGGTAGAAAACGCGGCGGTGCTCGACGGCCTGATCGATCGCCAGTTGGATTTGATCGTCGCCAACTTCCGGGAGCAAGACGACGGTCCGGAGTAGGGTGCCGACGTAGGCGGAACCTTAAGCGGAGTTGCGTTATTTGTGTCACGTGGCGCACGGTTTCCGTCTACCCGTTTCGATATGTCTCGTCGTGAGTGCCGACTGTTACCGGGATTACGGTGTCTTCGTCGATGATGAACTCAAGGCTGATTATATAGATCATATTTATCGATACGCTGTACAGACCATCGAGTCTTCCAGTCAGCTTCTGGAGTCGAAGAGACGGATGCCCCGGATTCATCTCGAGAAGCTGGAGCGTCTTCTCGTATTGGCTGAGCAGATCGGGATGCCTCCCGATAAACATCTGCGCTCGGCGAGTGTAACTCTGAGTGAAGAGAACCCTAGGCACGTGTGATCCGTCGAATATGTGCTTCTACGGACTCATGGATTACATCGCCGCGGTCGAGGTCTCTGCGGGTCTCGATCACCGCGGCCTCGAGTTCGCAGTCGCGGAGATAGTTGTACCGGTCGACAGTCAGGACCACGTACCGGTTTTCGCCGCGAACCGAGATAATCGCCTCGTCACCTTTTGCCGTGATCTCGTCCAAGCGCGAAATCCCTTTCGTTTTCAGCTCGTTTGCGGTTACGACGTTATCCATACGATTCTCCGTAATCGAATAGTACTACAAAACGTACTATAAAACAATCATTTAACCGTATTCTGTTTCGTCCCAGCGACAGGGCTCCCCCGGCGCCCCGAGTTTTCGCACGAAGCGATCGTACATCCGCGCCTCGACGGAACGGCCGTACTCGGGGAAGTTCAACCTGCGCCTCTCTCCGGAACTTCACCGAGAGGTAGCGATCGTCGCGAAACGGCGTAACACATCGATCAACGCGTTTGTGGAAAAAGCAATCGAAGACGAGTTGCGCGCCGCAAAATCCTGATTGACAGCGACCTTGTCGGCGCGACTTCACCGCCGGTAGCCGGTACGCGCGCTCTCGCAGAGCCAGTAATCGGCCACGCG
>PXBQ01000549.1 GCA_003566875.1 Spirochaetaceae bacterium
GGATTGGCAGGCTCTGCGCGACGCGTGTCTCGACTACCCGGCAGCCGCCGCAACGATCGATCGAATCCGCGAACCGCTCGATGCGCCGGTCGAGACTGAAGCCGCACGACGGTTTTTTGAGGCCCTTGTCACGGTGTCCGCGAGCGACCGTTTGCACGTTATCAAGCTCGCGGAGCGGATCGCGAAGGTACGGGACGGGTTACACTGGTCCGTTGTCGCGCGACTCATCGACGAGTATCCCGGCGATGTCGGCACTCTTGCGCCGCTTTTCCTGAACTACGTCGTGCTCGAGCCCGGTGAGGCTTTATACCTCCCGGCAGGCGTGTTGCACGCGTACCTCTCGGGCACCGCCATCGAACTCATGGCGAACTCCGACAACGTGCTTCGGTGTGGATGCACGCCGAAACACATCGACGTCGACGAGCTGCTCTCGGTCGTCGTGTTCGACCCGGGGCCACCGGACGTGCTGACCGCCGCGAGCGACGGTGCCGTTGAGGCGGTGTACGATACAACCGCCGAGGAGTTTGAGCTTTCGAGTATCGATCTTGACGGCGACGAGTATAGACCCCGCCGCGAACGGACACCCGAGATCGTGCTCACGGTCGACGGATCGTTGACGCTTCGGTATATCGATGCGCCCGTCAACGATCCGCGCCTTCGAGGATTGAACGAGCTTCATCTTGTGCGCGGCGACGCGGTTTTTCTCCCGGCCGGCGCCCCCGATTACGCGATCTCTGGCAGCGGCTCGGCGTTCCGAGCGCACACTCCGCGTCGATGAGAGATACCGACGTCACCGCACGGATCTGGATCGACGCCGACTCGTGCCCGACGCGCGTTCGTGAGGTGATCGCGCGCGCAGCCGAGAGGGTCGGCGGCGAGGCGGTCTTCGTCGCGGTCAAGAAGCCTCCGCTCCCGCGCCTGAGCGCCGTGACGTTCCTTCCGGCGGGCGATCAGATCGCCGACGACGTGATCGTCGAGCGCATCGGACCCGACGAGATCGCGATAACGCGCGACATTCCCCTCGCCGCACGGCTCGTCGAGAAAGGTGCGTGCGTGATGAACGACCGCGGCGACACGTTCACGACCGAGAACATTCGCGAAAGGCTCTCGATCCGGGACTTCATGCACGAGGCGCGGATCGCCGGAATCGCGCAAGAGGGCGAGCGGAGTTTCGGGGCGCGCGAAGTAAAAGCGTTTGCCTCGGCATTCGACCGTGAACTCATGAAGATCGTGAAGAAAAACCAACGGTAGCCATGCCGAATCGCGGCGCACGCCGGACCGGCGGCGCCCGGTCTCAGAAATCCGCCGCACCGGGCGCGCGCGGAAACGGGATTACGTCACGTATGTTCTGCATCCCGGTTACGTACTGAATCAATCGCTCGAAGCCCAACCCGAACCCCGAGTGCGGAACCGTTCCGTACTTGCGGAGTTCGAGGTACCACCAGTACGCGTCGCGGTCGAGCCCGAGCTCGGCGATGCGGTTCTCGAGCACGCTCAGATTCTCTTCGCGTTGGCTGCCGCCGATGATCTCGCCGAGGCGTGGGACCAGTACGTCCATGCCGCGCACGGTCTTCCCGTCGTCGTTCTGCTTCATGTAGAACGCTTTCACGTCCTTCGGGTAATCGGTCACGACGACCGGACCCTTGACGACGTGTTCGGTGAGAAATTTCTCATGCTCGGTCTGAAGCTCGACGCCCCACGTCGGTTTGTACTCGAACTCGCGCCCCGATCCGCCGAGTTCGGCGATCGCGTCGGTGTACGTGATTCGCGCGAACTTCGTCTCGATCACCGCGCGCAGATCGTCGATGATTCCTTTTTGAATCCGGAGGTCAAAGAACTCCATATCAGCGGTACACTCGGTGAGCGCGGCCGAGAGGATGTACTTAAGGAACGCCTCGGCGAGATCGATGTTGCACGAAAGGTCGCAGAACGCCACCTCGGGCTCTATCATCCAGAACTCCGAGAGGTGGCGCGTCGTGTTGGAGTTCTCGGCACGGAACGTCGGTCCGAACGTGTAGACGCGTTCGAGCGCGCACGCGTAGATCTCGGCGTTGAGCTGGCCGCTCACCGTGAGGTACGCGGGTTTCCCGAAAAAATCGCGCGAGTAGTCGATTACCTTTGCCCCGGTGGCGATGATTTTCTCGTACGGCAGCGTCGTAACCCGGAACATCTCGCCTGCGCCCTCGGCGTCGCTCGCGGTGATGATCGGTGTCGCGATGTACAGGAAGCCGTTCTCCTGGAAAAACCGGTGTACCGCGTAACTTAAGGCATTTCTCACGCGCGAGACCGCGCCGAATGTATTCGTCCGCGGTCGGAGATGCGCGATTTCGCGGAGAAACTCGAACGAGTGTCGCTTTTTCTGAAGCGGGTAGTCGTCGGCCGGAGAGTCACCGATCACGCGGATCGTTTGCGCGTGCAGCTCGACGCTCTGATTCGATCCCGGTGAGTCGGCGAGAACTCCCGAAACCTCGACCCTCGCTCCGGTTTGAAGACGTTTCACGTCGTCGTCGGCAACCGAACCGCCTCGGTCGAGCACGACCTGCAGGTTTGCGAGGCAAGAGCCGTCGTTGAGCTCAAAGAAACAGATGTTCTTGGCGTCTCGGCGCGTTCGGACCCAGCCGTGCACCGTGATCTCGGACGCGTCCGGTTTTCGGCTCAGGACAAACTTGATGCGGGGTGTGTTCATGGTTCCCTCTTGACCCGTGATTCGGTATTGCGAGTATCATGTATACGTATCACGAGAGATCGGGGGACGTCAAACACATGGCATCGCATATGGGCATCAACACATGAGTATCCAGATAATCGGGACAAAAAA
>PXBQ01000295.1 GCA_003566875.1 Spirochaetaceae bacterium
ATTTAGAGTTTCTGGGTGATCGGGATTCGCATTGACAAACGTCGAAAGCGGTTCGTATACTGAGTCAGGGTAAAAAACAGGAAGCGGCATGAGCAGTCCATTACAGCTCTCAATGGTCAATTACAATCGAGGCGCCTACATCATCGTTGAGGGCAAGCAGAACGCCGACTGTTTCTTCATCATCAGAGCCGGGAAAGTACGCATCAGCAAGGAAGTCGAAGTTGTCCAGGAGGAGGGTGGAAATATCCTCGGTCCGGGGGACTTTTTTGGCGTTGTCTCGACAATGTCCTCACACTCGCACATAGAAACCGCGCAGGCGTTGACCGATTGTACGTTGATCGCGGTGCGAAAAGATAACTACGGTCTCTTGATCGAACGCAATACACCGGTCGCGATGAAGATTATCGAGGGCTTTTCGCGCCGTATGCGGTACCTCGACGAGGCTCTCGCGCGGCTAACGATGAAGGCCGCAAGCGCCGAAACCGACATAAGTCATCTTTTCTACGTCGCCGAGTACTACGCGCGTCAGAGCCAGTATAATCACGCGTTCTACGCGTATTACCAGTATCTCAAGTTCTGTCCTACCGGCAAAGACTTTGAAAAAGCGCGGGAGCGACTGGAGAAAATCCGTCCGTACGCGAACGCGGTATACCTCGACGGCGACGATACGGTTTTTACGCGCAACTATCCGAAAAACACAATGATCTTCTCGGAGACGATGCCCGGCCGCGAGTTGTACATCATCCAGAAGGGAAGCGTCAAAATCACGAAGATCGTGAACGATAACGAGGTTCTACTCGCGGTGCTCAAACCAGGTGACATTTTCGGCGAGATGGCTCTGATCGAACATAAACCGCGTTCGGCGTCGGCGATCGCTTTCGAAGACTGCGTCCTTCTCGCCGTCAATCGCGAAAACTTCGAGCGGATGGTAAAAACTCAACCTCAAATCATCGCGCGGCTCACGACGCTACTCGCCGAGCGTATCTGGTTGATCTATAAGCAGCTCGCCAATACGCTCATGACCGACAAACTCGGCCGACTGTACGATGCACTCCTGATCCAGATCGAGAAAGCGCGGATACCGATCCGTTCCGGCGAGGCGTATACGTTCGAGTTTGGGGTCAAGGAACTGATAAACATGGTTGGGCTTCCGATAGCGGAGGGAAACCAGGTTGTCCGGGAGCTGCTCAAGAACTCCAAGATCAAGACCGTCGAGAACAGGCTCGTCGTGTCGGACGTCGAAGAGATCAACAAGCAGGCCGAGTACTACCGGAAGATGCAGAAGATCGAACGTTCGCGCCGAGAAAAGCTACGCGCGACCACGTAAGCGTCTCGTAGTTTTGGTCCCGCCGATTGCCGTCGTCGTATCATTTTTGCCCGTAATACGCCCCTGGGCCATGTTTCCTCAAGAAATGTTTGTCGACGAGGTAACTCGGTGCCGACGTGACCGTCCGGTTGAGTTCACGCGTATGGTAAGCCATCCGCGCGACCTCTTCGAGCACGATCGCGTTCTCGACCGCGTGCCGCGCGTCCGGACCCCACGCGAACGGACCGTGGCGAGCAACGACGACTCCGGGCACCGAAACCGGATCGATGTTCCACGTCCGGAATGTCTCTTCGATCACGACACCTGTTAGCTGTTCGTACTCGGCTTCGACTTCCTCCTGCGTGAGATCGCGTGTCACGGGAATGGTGCCGTGAAAGTGATCGGAGTGCGTCGTTCCGAGGCACGGGATCGGAAGACACGCCTGCGCGAAACACACCGCGAAGTGCGAATGCGTGTGGACGACCGCGCCGAGACCCGGGAAAACCCGGTAAAGGTGAAGATGCGTCGGCGTATCGGACGACGGCTTCAGTCGGCCGTCGACGACCGTCCCGTCGGCGATCCGAACGACTACGATGTCCTCGTCGGTCAAGTCGTCGTACGCGACGCCGCTCGGTTTGATCGCCATTACCGTGCCGTCCGAGACGCTCACGTTGCCCCACGTTAGAAGCACAAGCCCCGCCCGGACTATTTCGACGTTCGCGTCGCGGCACTGTGCCTTTATTCCCGAGCTCACGAGACGTCGCCTCGCCGTGCCGCGTCACGAACCGCGATGAGTTCCTTCATGACCGGATAGAGATCGGCGCCGGCGGTTGTCCCAAACGCATCGTGAAGTTTCCTGTACATCGCGTACAGCCGGTCGTAGACGCGCGCGGCGCCGGCGTCCGGCGTGAAGACCAGCGGAAGCGTTCCGGTCATCTCGCGTGTCGCCTCGGTGAAGTCGGCGTATCCTCCGCGGTCCACCCCGGCGACGACCGCGCCCGCGATCGCCGAGCCGAGCGCCGCGGTCTCGGTGCTTCGTGAAATCTTCAACGGTCGGTTCATGACGTCCGCGTAGATCTGCATCACCATCGGGTTTTTGACCGAGATGCCGCCGAAGTTCACGATCTCATTCACTTTCTGACCGTACTCCTCGAAGCGTTCCATGATGACGCGTGCGCCGAATGCCGTCGCCTCGACGAGCGCGCGGTAGATTTCCTCCGGGCGTGTGTGCAGTGTCAGGCCGATCAAACCCCCAGTCAGGCGTTGGTCCACCAGGATCGTCCTGTTGCCGTTGTTCCAGTCGAGCGCGAGCAGCCCACTTTCGCCGGGCTTGAGTTTCTCCGCGCGCGAGGTGAGCTCGGCATGCGTACCCGTCTCCTCTCCGCCGGGTTTGATGTACGAAACGTACCAGTTGAAGATGTCTCCGACCGCGCTCTGGCCGGCTTCAAGCCCGTAATGCCCCGGCAGAATCGACTCGGGCACGATACCGCAGAGACCCGGAATGTCCGCGAG
>PXBQ01000016.1 GCA_003566875.1 Spirochaetaceae bacterium
CGGGGGGTGATACGAGAATGCGCGATTGCGGCGTCGATCGCTGCCTGCGATAGCACCCCGATCCAGACTCTCAAACAAGACTCTCAAGGAGGCTTGTTCTTCCGCGGATGCTTTGGTTAACTGAGTATTCTCACCCAAGGAGCGAGAATGACGACGGTACATATGATCGGAAACGCGCATCTCGACCCGGTGTGGCTGTGGCGGAAGCGGACCGGTATCGGAGAGACGCTTCTCACGTGCAGGAGCATGGTCGAGAGACTCGATGAATACCCGGAGTTTA
Source organism: Spirochaetaceae bacterium (assembly GCA_003566875.1). GTDB lineage: Bacteria > Spirochaetota > Spirochaetia > DSM-27196 > PXBQ01 > PXBQ01. Next base: position 281 of record PXBQ01000016.1, read on the forward strand.
TCTTCACCCGGAGCGATGTCTGGGTGTACGACGTGGTCCGCGAGCTCGATCCGGCTTTGTTTCGGCGGATCCAAAATTTCGTGGCCGAGGGCCGGTGGGAGGTTGTCGGCGGCTGGTACGTTCAGCCCGACTGCAACCTGCCGAGCGAAGCGTCGTTCGAGCGTCACTTCGAGCTTGGTAGCGAACACCATCTCCGGTACTTCGGCGAGCGGCCGACCGTCGGGTACAACGTCGACAGTTTCGGCCACTCCGGGGGCCTTCCGTCGCTGCTCGCGCGGCACGGGTACGACAGCTATGTCTTCATGCGGCCCGGCCCTCACGAGAAAGATCTTCCGGGCAGCCTGTTCCGATGGCGTTCCCCGGACGGTGCCGAGGTCATCGCGTGGCGGATTCACGACCGCTACAACGTCGACACGGTCGACGGCCTCAAGGAGCACATCCCGAGTCTACTCGAGCACTGCACGGCCGACGGGGTCGATCACGTGATGTGCTTTTTCGGCGTCGGTGATCACGGCGGTGGGCCGACGCGTACATTGCTCGACTGGATCGGAGAAAACCGCCGTACGATCCCCGGGTGCGAGTTAGTGTTCTCGTCGCCGCGCCGCTTTTTCGACGCGGTACTTCCGCACGCGGAACGGCTCCCGGTCGTGGCCGATGAGCTGCAGTACCACGCCGTCGGGTGTTACTCCGTCGCGCACGAAACGAAAGTTCACATACGCCGCGCCGAGAACCTCGCGGTCGCCGCCGAACGAGCCGTCGCTCGTTTCCCGGACGCTGCGCCCGACGACGCAGCGGATACGCTTTGCGCGGCGTGGCGGCATATCCTGTTCAATCAGTTCCATGACGTCTTCGACGGCACGAGCGAACCCGATGCGTACATCGAGAGTCGCGACGAGATCGGCGCGGCCGCGGCGGCGCTGAGCTCGGTGATCGATACAACCGTGTTTCGCCGTCTGCTGAGCCTCGCGCCCGACCCTCTCCAAAGGGTGATCGCGTACAACCCCGCGAGCGTCGAATTCTCAGGATGTGTGACGCACGAGCCGTGGCTCGACTGGAGCCGGTTCGAAGGACTGCTCGTCGACGAAAACGATAGACCGGTCGCGTACCAGGTCGTGCAGCAGCCGTCGCGCACCGGTGTGAAGAGGCGGCTTCTCTGGGACGCGCGGATCCCCGCGGGCGCTCTCGCCACGTGGAAGTTGCGCCACGACGAGGCGCCCTCGGGGCCGCCCGACACCGACCTCACTGTTGGGGATTCGTCGATCTCGAACGGCTTCTGGCACGTCGCGCACGATAGCGGCGCAGCGCTCGCTGCGGTGACCGAGCGCGCGTCGCGCGAACCGCGCCCCGAAGAACCGGAACGCGGGAGCCCGATCCTGATCTCGGTCGCTCTTCTCGATGACCCGAGTGATACATGGTCGCACTTCGTCCCCGGCTACCCGCGCGAAGCGCGTGAACGTTTTCGCGTCGTACGCGCGACGGTCGAGGAGAGAGGACCTCTGCGCGCGACGCTCCGGCTCGACGCCGAGGCCGGAAAGAGCACGCTATCGATATGGTTCCGCCTGTACCGCGAGAGCCCGTCGCTCGAGATCGATCTCGCGCTGACGTGGGTGGAGAAGCTGACAGTCTCAAAGTTCGTTCTCGAGTTTCCGGGTGCCGTCACAGACCGCGACGACACGGTTCCGGGCGCGATCATGAAACGAGCTCAAGACGGACAAGAGTATCCGCTGCTCGACACGACCGTCGTGAACCGGACCGGGGGTTCACATACGCTCGTGTGCAGCCCTGACGCGTTTGGTCTCGACGGTTCTGACGGCACCGTGCGTTTCACGCTGCTTCGCTCATCGGTGTTCGCGTGGCAGGGCAAGAACGACTCGATCGATCCGTCGGAGTACCAGCGGTGGACCGATCGCGGCGAACATTTTTTCCGGTTTCGGCTCGAGCCCGCGACGGATGAGGCCGCTGCCGCCACGGTCGCCGAACGCGTCCATCAGCCACCGCTGCTGTTCGACTGGACGGTCGGGATGCACGCCGAGCGCGGGCAACGACGCGGACGCACCGACGGCGCGTGGCAACACGACGAGTGATCGCCGCGAGACGAAACGGACGGCTCCGGTACGATCGGTCACAGTTTCGCCCTTCTTCGGTAGACGTGGGCCTACCGGTCGTGTATGAAGCGCAAGGAAAGGGAAATCGGGTAGTATCGGCGCATGAGCAGAAACAAGGCAGAAGGCGAGACTTCGAGGAGTCGATGGGGTCGACGGATAGTCGTCGGTGTGGCGATTGTGCTAGGGGTAGCGGCCGTAGGGATCATGGCTTTCGCTCTCTATGTCCGCGCGGCAACCTATCAACCCGAGCCCGACGCTCTCGAATCGGCGCTCACGCATCCGTCGGTGAGCGTGCGAAGCGAGAGTCGTTACTGGGTTATCGTTCCTGAGGCGCGGGATGCGGCAGACGACTCGGCAGCGCCGCTCATCTACTACCCGGGCGGCCTGGTCGCGCCTGAGAGCTATCTGCGGTCGCTCGTCCTGCTTGCC
>PXBQ01000021.1 GCA_003566875.1 Spirochaetaceae bacterium
AACGCAAACATGCCGTCGAATACATCAAACTCGACGGGAGGCTCGGTTTCTTGAAACGCGGCGTAACTGTTCAGAGCATCGAAGTACGATACAAGGCATTGATCGATAGCGGATAGAGTTTCGGGAGTCAAGACACCGTCAGCACCGGTCGGACCTTCAACTCCTTCGGGCCCCGCGGGACCCGCCGGGCCGATTGGGCCTTCGCACCCAACACCAAAGACAAAAATCACCGTAACCATGAGAATCAGAACGCGGAGCAATACACTTTTCATAATCCCTCCAGTTCCACGTGGCGTGATGAGACAGGTTATCTGCCCTGAGAAGATTATCCGCCCGCTATAATCCGATGTCAACATATCGATAACGAGTCACCGATAAAGCACCGCTTGACGGTCTGGGTGCGTCGCGTTCACAATTGTCGGTGTGAATGAATCGTGGGATACAGTATCAGGAACCGATCACCCGGCTGATCCCGCCACCCTCCCCGGACCGATCGGGATCGGGACGATGATGTGGGGGACGACCGCGCTCGATCGGCGGATTAACGGGTACCTGATTTCCGACGCGACGCTGCGCGGGATCCGCGATGAGGCGGCGCGCGCCGGTGTGACGTTCTTCGACACCGCCGAAGGGTACGGCGGAGGGACGAGCGAGATACGGCTGCGTCGGCTCGGGATCCCACGCGCCGGAGGTGTTGTTGCGACCAAGTTCCTTCCGACGTTGTGGCGGTGGAGCGAAGCGAGTTTCATCCGGGCGTTGCGCGCGTCGAACTGGCGGCTTGGAGTGGAGTGCTGCGACATCTACTTTATTCACACCCCGATTCATCCACGGTCACCCGACGTCTGGGTGCGCGCCGCCGCGCGGAAACACGGCATCCGGATCGCCGCGAATCAGATCATGTTCAACCTGCTGGTCTCGGACGCACCGTCGGTCCGCGATGTCGTCAAAACGTGTAACGAGCTCGGAATCGCGGTCGTCGGTTACGGCGCGCTCGGACAAGGTTTGTTGTCGGACGGTTTGACCCGGAACAAGGCACGGGCAAATAGATTTGCGCGTCTCACGGGCCTATCGTTCGATGAACTGTCGGAACTGCGGGCGACGATCGCGGAGATCGCGGCCGGCCGTTCGGTCTCGATGGCGCAAGTCTGCGTCAACTGGGCGATGCGGAAATCCGTGCTGCCGCTCGTCGGGATACGGTCGGTCGAGCAGCTGCGCGATACCGTCGCGGCAACGACTTTCGAACTGTCGGAAGCGGAAGTCCGGTGTCTCGATCGGGCCGCGCTTTCATCCTCGACGTTCGCTCGACCCATCGCACGCCGCGCCGCTTTCACGGTTTTCATCTCGTGTCTGGTCACGATGTACCGGCTCTCCCACCTTTTTGCCGACCGCACCGCGTTTATCTCGCACGAACGACACACATCGGCGAAAATCGAATAATATGCTCAGAATACTGCAGAAATCGGAGGATATATGCGTTTGATTCGTGACGAAGTTCGGTCGGGAAAGAAGTTGTTCGGGACATGGTGCAATCTCGGGAGTTCGCTCACCGTCGAGATGGCCGGCACCGCGGGGCTCGATTGGGTCTTGATCGATCTTGAGCACGGCGCCGGGACGTTCTCCGAGCTCAGGTATCAACTCCAGGGCGCCACCGCAGGGAAGATCACACCGATCGTACGGCTTCCGTGGAACGAGCTCCCGTACTTCAAGTCCGCGCTCGATCTCGGCGCCGCGGGTGTCATGGTCCCGTACGTGAACACGCCCGAGGAAGCCGCACTTGCGGTGAGCCGAATGAGATACCCACCCGCCGGAACGCGGGGTGTTGCAAAGCTCAACCGCGCGTCGGCGTTTGGGAGCAACTTCGAGTCGTACTTCGCCGAGGCGAATTCGAGCCTGCTCTGTGTCGTTCAGATCGAGACGGCAGACGCCGTCGCATCGGCGCGTGCGATCGCCGAAGTCGACGGCGTCGACGTGTTGTTCATCGGCCCACTCGACCTGAGCGTGAACATGAGGACACAACCCGACCTCGATGCTCCACCGTTTTCCGACGCGATGGTCGCCGTCGTCACAGCCGCACGCGAGGCGGGCAAGGCCTCGGGCATTCTTCTCGCGAGCGAAACTCAGATACCCCGTGCTCTCGAAATCGGCTTCACTTTCGTGGCGCTCGGGTCGGATGGAAGCATGGTGTTGAACGGCATGACGGCGGTTGCGAGGGCGTTTAAAGGCTTTACAATTACCTGAAATAGGCGCAAAATATCCGTACCATGGACAGCCGGTACGAGTACATCGTAAACCTCTCGCGCGACTTCATAACGCTTATCGATCGTGACTATCGATACGAGATCGTGAACGATGCGTACTGCTCGACAATCGGTAAGGAGCGGGCCGAAATTCTCAACAAGACCGTCGCCGAAGTATGGGGCGAAGAGAAGTTCGACGAGGTGATCAAACCACAGATCGACCGGTGTTTTGAAGGCGAGGAAGTCCAGTACATCGACACGTTTGCGTTTGGAACCGAACGCAAGCATATGCACGTCTCGTTTTTCCCGTATACCGAGAGTGAAAACAAAATCACGCACGTCCTTGTTTACTCGCACGATATCACGGTCTTGAACGAGACCGAATCGAGGCTCGCCGAGTACGAGTACCGTGACCCTCTCACCGGGCTGTTCAACCGCCGGTCGATGGGTGAGATCCTGAAGAAGGAGATTCACGCGGCCCGTAGAAATGAAACAGGTTCGCTCATGGCGGTGTTGTTCGTGAGCTTGAAGAACTTCAAGAAGGTGAATCAAACGCACGGGCACCACATCGG
>PXBQ01000343.1 GCA_003566875.1 Spirochaetaceae bacterium
CGAGTGGCTGCCGCCGTTTGTCGCCGAGGTCCTCACGGTGAGCGAAGGGCGAGGGCTCGTTTTGTTCACGTCGTACGACATGCTCGACCGCACGTACGCGGTTGTCCGGCCGGCTCTTGCGGCGCACGGCATCACGGTGTTCCGCCAGGGCGAACACGACCGCGCGCGGCTGCTGCGGATGTTCGCCGACGAGACCTCGAGCGTCCTGTTCGCGACCGACAGTTTTTGGGAGGGAGTCGATACGCCGGGCGAGAGTCTTAGCGTCGTGATCGTCTGCCGCCTTCCGTTTCGTGTCCCGAGCGACCCGGTCCACCGCGCGCGCTCGGAAGCGGTCACCGAGGCCGGCGGCAACTCGTTCTACGAGTTCTCGCTTCCCGACGCGGTCATGAAACTCAAACAAGGCTTCGGACGGCTCATGCGGCGATCGTCCGACCGCGGCATCGTCATCATCACCGACGTGCGCGTCGCGACCAAGTCGTACGGGAAAGCCTTCCTCGGCTCGCTCCCGCCGACGCAGCGCAGCCTGAAGTCCGCCGCGGGTGTACTCGAAGACGTCGAACGGTTCCTGTACTCGTAGCGGTAAAAAGAAAAAACCCGACCATCATGGCCGGGCTTTTTTTGCATCCGTGAAATTTTCCGAAGCTCTACTCGATAATCGCGATAATGTCCTGCATCTTGATCACGAGGTATTCGACGTTGTCGATCGTGACGTTTGTACCGGCGTACTTGTCGAACATTACCTTGTCGCCGTTCTTCACTTTGATGACGTCTTTGTCGTCACCAACTGCCTTCACCGTGCCGGTCTGAGTCTTCTCTTGCGCTGTCTGCGGAATGAAAAGACCACTCTTGGTTTTTTCCTCGCCGACCTCGATCGCGAGAAGAACACGATCCCCTAGCGGTTTTATTTTCATCTCTCCCTCCTGTGTGACTCACGTAATGATGTCTTGGATGCTTGTTTTCCCGGCAAATATACCGACGAAACACGCGTAGGTCAAGGATTTTTGCTCTCTCGGACGTATTCATGCGAAAAAACAACCCGATTTCGTGGGAGATGCGCGCGGATCGGCGCGTGAATGGTGTGTTTTGATACAATATATATGCAGAATTTTATATGTGAGTCAAAATGCCTCACTCGACGTTTTTGAGTTTGTTGCGTGCAACTCCAATGGTGAGTAAATCGTTACGATGGTGAGAGTTAAAAAATACAGATTTGGGGCGCATCTGGCACGCGACTTGCACATTATAGGTGGGAGGCAAAAATGCCAGTTGCTACACGAAAAACTATGGGAAAGCCGTCCTCACACGACGATGAAAATGTTCTCTCGATCTATCTGAAAGAAATCAACAAAATTCCGCTCTTGACGCGGGAAGAAGAGATGAAGTACGCACGCGCGGCCGCCGCGGGAGACTCCAACGCGAAAGACCGTCTCGTCAACGCAAATCTGCGCTTTGTCGTGAACGTTGCCAAGAAGTACCAGAACCAAGGATTGCCGCTTTCGGACCTGATCAGCGAGGGCAATATCGGGCTGATGAATGCGATCGAACGGTTCGATGTCGACAAAGGCTATCACTTCATCTCGTACGCGGTGTGGTGGATCCGTCAGGCGATTTTGAAAGCGATCTGCGAGAAGTCACGCATGATCCGGCTGCCGCTAAACCGTGCGAACGAGTTGGTTCAGATCGAGAAGGTCCGCAAGGAGTATCACAGCGATCGCGGTGAAGACGCCGAGATGAAACGGGTCGCCAAGACGCTCAACATGGACAAGGGCCACGTTGCCGACCTCATTAATATTTCGCGCGACCTGATCTCGTTGGAAACGCCTGTGTACTCCGAGAAAGACTCGTCGATTCTCGGAGACTTCCTCGAGGACCACGGACATCAGTTGCCCGAATCGATCGTGATCGAGAAATCGCTCAAGGACGATATCAACCAGATCCTTGCGACTTTGTCGGACAAGGAAGCCGAAATCGTACAGTACCGGTACGGCTTGAACGGCCGCAGCCCGCTCTCGCTCAAGGAGATCGGCGACAAGTACAATCTCACCAAAGAGAGAATCCGACAGATAGAGAAGAAAGCTCTCAAGAGGCTCCAGCATCCGAAACGCAGCATGTACCTCGAAGCGTACATCGCGTAACGGTTCAATAATATCTCGTTATACAAAATGCCCTTATTCAACGTCCGTTGACATAAGGGCATTTTTGTTTTAGTTTGACACGATACTATCCAAACCTAACCAATCGGGGGTTATTTCAAACATGGCAAACAAATACGTGTATTTTTTTGGCGCAGGTAAGGCCGACGGATCTTCGGGCATGAAAGACGTGCTCGGAGGAAAAGGGGCCAACCTCGCAGAGATGACGAACATCGGGATTCCGGTTCCTCCAGGATTCACGATCTCGACCGACGTGTGCGAGTTGTACTACCAAAACAACAAGAAGCATCCTGCGGAACTCGAGGCGGAAGTCAAGAAGAACCTCGAGCGCCTCGAGGAAATGATGGGCAAGAAGCTCGGAGACTCCGACGACCCTCTTCTCGTCTCGGTTCGCTCGGGCGCCGCGGTTTCGATGCCGGGCATGATGGATACCGTCCTGAACCTCGGGATGAACGACAAAGCCGTCGAAGGCCTCGCGAAGATCTCGGGTAACGACCGGTTCGCGTGGGACTCGTACCGCCGATTCATCAACATGTTCGGCAACGTCGTGATGGGCATCGAGCACGAACACTTCGAGACCGCGTTACGTTCGGTCAAGAAGAAAAAAGGCGTCGAAGAGGACACGGATCTCGACGCAGCGGACCTCAAAAA
>PXBQ01000280.1 GCA_003566875.1 Spirochaetaceae bacterium
ACGGTAACCGATGATACGTTGACGGTTGACTTGCTTGATGGCCGCAGCGTGAGCGTTCCCCTGGAGTGGTACCCAAGACTTCTCCATGCGCATCAGCGGGAGCGAGAAAACTGGCGTTTCATCGGCAACGGAGAGGGGGTTCATTGGCCCGACCTGGACGAGGACGTATCTATCGAGGCCATTGTTTTTGGTGTTCCCTCGCGGGAAACCGGTCAATCATTGCGGAGTTGGCTCGAACGTCGTACTCCGTAACCCGTCGTGGCGTGACATACATCAATATCGCCCGGAGGCCGCGATGATTTCCGTCAGACTGCCCCAAGACCTGGAAGACCGTCTGAATCGCTTCGCGCGGGAGACCGGTCGGACAAAAACCTCCTTCGTCCGCGAAGCGATCACCGAACATCTCGCCGAGCTCGAAGAGATTCACCTGGCCGAAAAAGTCGTTGAACGCGTGCGCGCAGGCGAAGAAGGCACCGTGAGTCTGGATGAAATGATGAATCGCTATGGTGTGGAAGGCCGGGCGGGGGAAGGCATTCCCACGCTTCCGTGACTTTTTTCTGCCAAACTTCGGCGAAGCCCGCCCTGCGGGCTGTTTTGCCGTTTCGCTGTCGCCGCACAGCTTCCGGATAGGGCGGCATCGCGGTATACTTAGTGCGAGGCAGTACGATGGCCGACCACAAAACAATCGACAAGATCCTTCGCCAAGTCGAGGAACTGAGCTTGTCCGACCGGATGAAACTCGTTGAATCTATCGTGCGGTCTGTGCGGCTGAGTGAAGACCGCCGGTCCCACGGAGAAACGGCGGACACTCCCGAAACACTCTTTGCGTTGTGGCGTGACCGCGCTGTCACCCTTTCCGAGACTCGGGAGAAAGCCTGGCGCCGGCCATTGAGTTTCTTGCGCCACAAACGGCCAAGTCATGGTAAGGCAACGATAGACAAAACGATGCAGTATTTCCCCGACTCAGACGTTCTCCACATCGTCATTCGTGAAGGCCCCGAAGCAGGAAGCGTCGAGCTGTCTCCTCATGTCACGGCGGAACTCGACGAAAACGGCGAGATCATCGGCATCGAGATTACCGACGCCACAGCATATGTCTGCGATAGACGCGTATGAGCACCGCGGAGTGCCTCTGCCGGGCGGTCGTGTGCGCCCGCGCATCGGGCCGCCGCTTGATTTTTCCGCGTAACTGTCATATTATGACAACTACGAGGAAAAATGCAGACGTTAACCGAGAAGTTGTTGAACGTATCGCCGGACGGTTGTTTTTCTACCGATGATCTCTTCCATTTCGTTTCGGGTTCGGCCGATGCGCGCCACAGCCTGATCAAGCGGGCGGTCGTGGCCGGAGAGATCATCCGCGTCCGCCGCGGGCTGTACTGTCTGGGCCCCCCGTACCGGCGAGATCCGGTCAACCTCCATACGGTGGCGCAGTATATCTACGGACCGTCGTATATCAGTCTCGAGAGTGCTCTCAGCTACCATGGATGGATACCCGAGGCGGTGTATACGGTTACAAGCGCGTCTGTCGGAGAGTCAAAGACGTTCCGGACGCCGCTCGGGACTTTCCGGTATACGCGTATACCGCAGAACCGCTTTTTTTCGGCCGTCGAGCGAACGGTCGGTGACGGTTCCCGGGATATCGCGTTGATCGCGCGACCGATAAAGGCGCTGGCGGACTACGTGTACGCGTACCGGAAGGATTGGAACTCGCTGGACCCGGTAGTGCACGATCTTCGTATTGACCGGGAGGATCTTGCAACGGTGTCCGAGGAGGATCTGGAGGAAGCTATGGAGAGCTATCGCAGTCGTCGGGTTCGACGTTTTCTCTCGGCGGTCCGGTCGGAGCTCGGCTCATGAGCGTGCAGATGATTCAGGAACGACTCCGATCGTACGCGTGTGGTTCGGTTCAGGAAGAAGACCACGCCATCCGGGAGATCACACAAGAAGTCATACTGGCGGCACTCAGCCGGACAGGTTTTTTCGGGCATGCACTCTTTCAAGGTGGTACCTGTCTGCGTGTTTTCCACGGATTGAACCGCTTCTCGGAGGATCTTGATTTCATTTTGAATGATCCGGACCCGGGATTTGATCTGGGCCCTTTTTTGAACGGAATCGTCACCGAGCTACATGCATTTGGGTATCGTCCGGAAATCAACGATCGTTCGTCGTCCGACAGTACCGTCAAAAAAGCATTCATCAAGGATGATTCTCTTGGTAAACTCGTGCAGTTCTCCTATACCGCGCGTACCGGGCCCGCCAAAAAAATACGGATCAAGATAGAAGTCGATGTGAATCCGCCTGCGGGTACCGGGACGGAGCTTCACTACCTCGATTTTCCGTTCGTTGCCTCGGTGGCGGTCCAGGACCCACCGAGCCTTTTTGCCGGAAAGATTCACGCACTCCTCTGCCGGAGGTACGACAAAGGACGCGACTGGTACGATTTTCTGTGGTACACGGCGCACCGAACGCGCGTCAACTACGTCTTTCTTTCGTCGGCATTGATGCAACTCGGCCCCTGGAAAGGCGATACTCTGCGCTGCGATACCGAGTGGGTAGGCCGGGAGCTTTCCAAAAAGATCAAGCAGATCGACTGGGGCGCGATCGTCGCCGATGTCCGCGACTTTGTTCCGATATCGGAACATCGCTCCCTGGAGTTGTGGAGTTCGGAGCTTTTTCTCGCGCAGGTTCTGAAAATACGGTAACAGTTTGTCAAAGACATTTCCACATGGAGATCGCGATGGAACTAACAGCAGTCCTGACACCCGCCACCGAAGGCGGGTATGTCGCACTCAACCCT
>PXBQ01000329.1 GCA_003566875.1 Spirochaetaceae bacterium
ACTGTCACTTTCTCGGTACGAGAAAAAATGGAGACGACTCGATAACACGGTACGTCGATCTGATCATGGTCGCGGTGAAACGCGCGGCGCGTTTGACACAAGACCTGCTCGCGTACAGCCGGGAACAGGTGCTCGATCAGAAGTCAATCAAAGTAAACGAACTGATTCGCACGATAGAACCACTTCTTCAGCGGCTCACACGCGAGGACATCGCGTTCACGTGCGACGTCGACGAGCATAACCCTGCGGTTTTTGGCGACGCAACGCAGATCGAGCACGTATTGATGAACCTCGTGACGAATGCGCGCGATGCGATGCCGGACGGCGGCAAACTCACGATCGCGACACGGTTGGGGACGATCGACGACGAGTTCATTAATCGGCACGGATTCGGCACGCCGGGACCGTACGCGGTGATCTCGGTTTCAGACACGGGTTCAGGAATCGAGGAAAAGGGGTTGTCGAAGATCTTTGAGCCGTTCTACACAACCAAAGACATCGGAAAGGGAACCGGGCTCGGCCTCTCGATCGTGTACGGCATCGTGAAGCAGCACGCAGGCTACATCACCGTCAACAGCTCAGTCGGTCACGGCACCGAGTTCGAACTCTACCTTCCGATCTACACGGGAACCGACAAAGCGGTCGCCGACGGTGAAGCGGTCGGCGCGCCTCACGGGTCGGAGACCGTCCTGATCGCCGAGGATGACGAAGCCGTCCGAAGGCTCAACGCGTCGGTTCTGCGCAACGCGGGTTACACCGTGATTGAGGCACGGAACGGGCGAGACGCCGTCGCCAAGTTCTCGGACTCGCAGGAGACGATCGCGGCCGTCGTTCTCGACGCGGTCATGCCGAACGGAAGCGGCTGGGAGGCGTATACGGCAATTACAGGAATACGGCCCGTGCCGTGCCTCTTCCTGTCCGGGTACGGAGAGGATATTCTCGCAAGCAAGGGAGTTGTCGAAGGAGCGGTCGACCTTCTGAAGAAACCCGCGACGCCGGAAGAGTTGTTACGACGCATTCGTCGCACAATCGATCGCACAATCGATGGAGGGAAAAAGTGAAGAGCATACTTGTGATCGACGACGAACCGATGATCCTCGACAGCATGTCGGTTATTTTTGAGGACCTTGGGTATATGGTCGTCGCGACAGCAGATCCGATGAACGGGGAGAAAAAGGCAATCGATGGCGAGTTCGACCTGATTATGGTCGACGTACGAATGCCCGTGAGGAACGGTGCCGAGCTCACTCGCGCGATCCTGAAGGCGAAACCGGCAGCGCGTGTCGTCATCGTTACCGCGTATCCGAATGATCCCTTAGCACAGGAAGCGTTGAGCGCCGGAGCGATCGCTCTCATCGCAAAACCGTTCGAGATCGGGAAGATACTGGAACTCTTGAAGGACTGACGACGATGGCGAAACGAGACGGCGACGATCTTGAGCATCTCATCGATGAATCGAGTAAACTCATCTCCGAGATTAACGCCGCGATCGCCGGCGTCGAAAGCGAAGCTTTCGATCCGTTTGACGACGAAGAGTCCGATGTCGAACCGACGCTTCTTGAGCTTTTCGCCGAACCGTCGCGCGACGGTTCGGTCGATATCACGATTTCCGAAGATGAGATGACCGCGTACGCACACTTCTCGCCGGCCGATCAAAGCGGGGAGTTGCTGACGCCGGAGTTTGTCGCCGCCGCGATCGAGGCGCGTGGGATTGCCGTCCCGGTAGATCGGCTCGCGGTAGAGGAAGCGATCTTCACGTGCAACACCGAACGACGGCCCGTGCGCGACGTGGTCATTGCACGCGGGACAAAACCCAAATACGAGATACCACCGCACCTGCGGCTGGAACCCGATCTCACACCGACTCAGCGTCCGACCGCGTCCGACGCGACGACCGTGGATCACCGCGCGATATCTCCGTTTGTGATGGTCGGGGCCGAACAGGTTCTTGCCCGCGTGGTGCCGAAGACTCCCGGAGAGCCGGGCACGACGGTTTTCGGAAAGCAGATGCCGTTCGGAAAACACGACGTCTCGTTTCCCCGCCCCGGCGATAACACGAAATGGCAAAACGACACCGTCGTCGCGGCGTGTGACGGCAGGCTCGTCGTAACGGCCGGCTCGTTCGGGGTCGAGAACGTACTTGAGATCGGCGGGGATGTCGACTATCACACCGGCCACATCGAGTTCGCGGGCGACATTCTGATCCACGGAGAGATCAAGGATGGATTCAAGGTAAAGTCCGGCGGATCGATTCAGTGTATGAGCCCGATCTACGCGTCGGAGATCCGCTGCACCGGGGACTTGCTCGCCGCGCACGGCGTCATCGGCAGGCAAGCCGGAAACCTGACGGTCGGAGGTTGCGCGAACGTGCGGTTTATCGAGAATTGCGTCGTCCGCGCCGACGGACCGATCGTCGTCAAGACCGCGATCATGAACTCGATCGTGACGACGAAGGACACGGTCAAAACCGGAGCCGGCGGTATCATCATCGGCGGTAAACTGCACGCGCAGAACGGAGTCACGGCGTTCCGGATCGTCAGCGCGATGGAGAGTCGAACCGAGCTGTACTGCGGCATCGATTTTGCGGTCGAGGAGCGCCTGATCTGGATTCGTGACAAAAACATCGCGCTCGCGACGCGACTCAAGCAGCTCGAGAACTCAGGCCAAGCGACGCCGAAATCAGAGCGCGCGGCGGCGGAGATTCGAACGCTGATCCACCGCCTGAACGAGTCGGCGCGAACGCTCGTCAACAAACTGGACCAAAACGACGAAGCGTCGGTGACCGTGACGGGAAC
>PXBQ01000380.1 GCA_003566875.1 Spirochaetaceae bacterium
AAATCACCGAGGCCACGTTACGCCGTCTCAAGGTGCCGAACGCGACGATCTCGCAGACCGCGCACCTCGTGCGCAACCATATGTTCCAGTACGGTCCGGATACACCGGACACGGCGCTCCGCAAGCTCGTATCGAGAGTCGGAGTCGCAACGATCCCGGCCTTGATCGCGCTTCGGCGTGCGGATATCTTCGGGAAAACCGGGGTCTATCGTACGTCACCGTATCTCGATGAACTCGAAACGCGCATTGACCGGCTCTGCGAGCAACAAACCGCATTCACCGTCCGAGATCTCGCGGTGACGGGTAATGATCTGCACGAACACGCCGGGATCCCGAAAGGTCCGGCGATGGGACAGGTCCTCGATTTCCTGCTGGAAACCGTACTCGACGATCCAAGCAACAATACAAGATCGGACCTCTTAACGATTGCCGAACGCTACTATCGGACGCGCATCAATCCGTCGGACGCATCGAACCGTTCGACGTAGCCAGCGTCTTGTACGCCATCTCCGCAGCAGTTTGTTCGGCCTCTTTCTTGTTCTTTCCGCTTCCCGTTCCAAGCACTCTCTCGTGCACACGCACTTCCATCCAGAATGTCTTGCTGTGGTCGGGCCCGGTTTTTTTCGTCAGGATGTACTTTGGATACGTCTTGCTCTTTTTTTGCACAAGTTCTTGTAGCAGCGTCTTGTAGTCTTTCTTGTGTTTATCGTCGAGAACGGTGTTGATTTCCGGGACCAGAAAACGCAGCACGAAGTCACGCGAATGCGGGAACCCCCGATCCAAAAAATACGCTCCGATAATCGCCTCGAGAGCGTCGGCCAGAAGCGCCTTCTTCGACCGGCCGCCGGAGTACTCCTCGCCCTTCCCGATAAGGATGAAGTTATCGATCTTCATGCTGCGCGCAATCACCGCGAGACTATCCTCGGACACGACAAACGACTTGATCTTGGCCAACTCGCCCTCGGGTTTGTCGGCAAGGCGAAGATACAGGTATTCCGCAACGACCAACCCCAAAACCGAGTCACCAAGAAATTCAAGGCGTTCGTTGTTCGCGATATTTCCGCATTCGTTCGCGTACGACCGGTGCGAGAAGGCAAGATTGAGAAGTCTTTTGTTTTTGAAGGAAATCCCAACGTGGTGCTCGAAAAGCCGCAACTCCCGACGTCGTGCCGGCGCAAGAGTCCCGGTGTTCTCAACTTCCGTCCTTCGATACTTAAAGAGACCCACATCGGCCTCGTCGTGTGATGGTAAACTCTGTGTTCATGAAAAAACGGCGTCCGTCGGCCGGACGCCATTCGTTGAATCTACTTGTCCAGCTGCGATTTCAGATAGTCGAGCGCGTCCTTGACGGTCTCGAACTCGTTCGCTTTCTCGTCAGGAATCGATATACCCATCTCTTCTTCGATGGCGTACACCAACTCATACGTGTCGAGGCTGTCCGCCCCAAGATCTTGTCGAAATGAGGACTCAAGAGTAACCTTGCTCTCATCTACCTCAAGCTTGTCCGCGATCAGTTTCTTCATCTTTTCGAACAAATCATCCATCGGTGTTCCTCCCCAGTTCTCGTGTTAACCCAGTTCTTCCGGGTCGAAGATTTGTTTGCCACGGTAGAATCCTGACTTCATATCAATTCGGTGTCTTCTAACCAATTCACCGGATTCCTGACATGTGATCAGAGTCGGTAGCTTCAACTTTCCGTTGATCGAACGTCGACGGCGTGTTCTTGCCTTCGATGCACGATGCTTTGGTACAGCCATGATAACCTCCAAACAAGTGGTCAAAAAAATACCCGATGCCGGGCAACGTGTCAAGCTCATTCGTACGCCGGAAATCGTCCCCTTGCCGGCCCGAGTGATCGCGCTTCCCATCTTGCAGGTACGCCGTGCTAATTCTTCACGCCGCGACGTTTTCTCCCGAGCTTCGCGAAAAGTGCGTCGGCAACGATCGGTGGAACGAGTTCCGAGATGTCGCCGCTCAAGCGCGCCATTTCGCGTATCGAACTCGAACGCAAGACAAAATATCTTGGATCGGTCGGCATGAAGATCGTTTCGATGTTCGCGTTTAACCCGCGGTTGATCATCGATAGTTCGAACTCATAGTTGAAATCGGCCAGAGCGCGCACGCCCCGAATCATCACCCGGGCGCCAACTTTCTCGGCGAACTCGACCACCAGACGATCCCACACGTGAACGTGTACGTTCGCGTAGTCCTTCGCTAAGTACGACATCATCTCGAACCGTTCATCGGCCGAGAACGAATACGCTTTCTCCGGATTCACTGCGATCACGACGTCGAGTTCGGAGAAGATGCTCGAAGCTCGGTGCATGATATTGACGTGTCCATTTGTCGGTGGATCGAACGACCCAGGATATATTGCACGAGGCATGTCGGCAGTCTACCGGCCGGGCCGCTCCACGTCAACGTTCCGAAGTGGTATACTTCTCCCAATGGGTGCGCTCCGTCCTCTGAGTATCCTTGTCGTCATCGTGCTTTCGGCGCCACAACTGCTTGGCGACGACACACCTCGCTCTCCCGACCCGGCCACAACGCCGCCGGATTGGGTCCGCCCGGGTGAACCCGCCCCCCCGCTACCTGAGATCGAACGGCACGTCCTACGCGCGCAGGCACGGGCCGCGGACCCGGCAATGCAAAAGGCCGCTCTACGGCGTTTTGAGACCCTCGTTGCGGCCGGGGCCCTGTCGCGCACCGATCACGAGAGTCTCGCCGTGCTCGCCTACCTGGCTACTCACGGCACGTACATCGGTTCCGCTCGGAATGACCCGCTGATTCGCATCAGGGCGACGGCTGTGCTCGGCGACGTCGGGGGGCAGGCTGCGCTCGATCTACTCGCCGAGGTTGTAGGAACCGACACCGAAACTGCCGTCGTCGCGGAAGCCGTCCGATCAATCGGAAAATTGCGACCCGAACCGAGTTCTCGTCTCGCCGTGCTTCTCGCCGAAAGGCTCAAGCAACAGAACACGAGGGCCGGAGACCCGGCGTTGGTCATCGCGGTTCTCAACACTGTCGAGTCGATTCATCTGAACTCGTGGGGATTTCACGATCCGGAGTTGTTTCTCGCGATCATCGAAGTGTACAACGGCCCTCACGCGGCTAACGTACGGAACACCGCGCTCAGGGTTCTCGACACCATGAGAGGTCGTTAAGGCGAATCAGTCGCGGGAAATCCCCGGGCTTAACTCCCGCCGCCAAGGCTGCGGCTTCTCGTCCTCTTCGTAATTGATGACTTTCACAATCTCGAATTTCGACGCACCGCCGGCTTTGTCGCGAACAACCGCAAAATTTCCACGCCCGATGTACGCAACTCGTTCGCCCGGCGCGAGCTCTTCTCCCTCGGCGAGTTGTTTGTGAACACATTCGAAGTGCGCGGGTTTATTGCTTCCGGCATGATTAATCGCCGAGAAAATATCCGTGATTTTCTCGCCGCAGAGCGGACACGGCTCATACTCACGCGCGGGAGGTGGATCGGGCATTTTTATCTTTGATCGGTCGAAATTTTTCCGTGGCTTTTTTAGTGGCGGCTTCCGTGCCGGCCGATTCGTCTTGTTTTTCATCGCACTCCCCCCTTCCCGACGATCTCATTCGTCAGCGTCTGGGCGATACGGTTAACCGCGGCGTCAATGTAGTCCTTGTCTTTTATCATATTCCTCAGAACCTCGATTCGCCGATGATCGACCGTCGGCTTCCCGGACTTAAACATCGGATTCCCCGAACGCATTCGGGATGTGGGTGAGTCGTGATCCATCGAAAAAGACGACATCGAACCGAACCTCATACTCGACAAACTCGGGATGACTCTGCAAATAGAACCGGGCGGTTTGGAGAATTCTGCGGGCCTTCCGTCGATTAACCGCGTGTTCCAAACCCTCGATCGGTACGTGTCGCCACGTTTTCACCTCAACGAACACGACCGTCGACTCGTATACTCCTATTATATCGACCTCACCCCTTTGCGTTCTGAAGTTAATTTCCCGAATGTCGTATCCGTTCGCCTCGAGAAATCGCTGTACGCGTCTCTCACCCGCCTTACCGAGTCTCGCTGTAGCTACACTCACGACTCGACCTTCTTGCCGAGTTCGTTCGGATTAACCGCCTTTGCAACGAAGACGCTTTTTTCAACGTGGAGATCGATCACCGGGCCGTCGTCGTCGGGAAACTCCTTTCCCTCGGCATCGATAATTACTTTCACGCGCGGTTTAAGCGGCGAATCGACGTTAATCTCGATGACACGCGCGATGCTCGCGTCGCTCAACAACACGATACTCCCGATCGGATAGATACCCATCGTCTTGATGAAAACCTTCAGAATATCCGGGTCAAATCGACGTGCGTTGTCGCTCAGAATCGTTCGCATCGCGGTGTAACCGATCATCGAAGTACGATACGGTCGCTTCGATACCATCGCCTCGAACGAATCGACGACCGAAACAATGCGCGCAGGCAGGATGATGTCGGTGCCCGAGATCTTTTTGGGGTATCCGTTACCGTCCCACCGCTCTTGATGCTGCAACACGGCGACCCCGATCTCCTCGGTGTATTTCATCTCGCGCGTTACGATTTTGTACGAATGAATCGGATGCGTTCTGATCAACTGGATTTCTTGGTCCGTAAGAGTCCCGCTCTTGCCCGAGATCTCATCCGGTAGCCTGAGCATACCCACGTCGTGCAGAAGCGCCGCCGTAGCGAGATTCACAACCTTATTCTTCGGCAACGCAAGGTTAAACCCGACGAGAATCGCGAGAATCGTCGAGTTGAGCGCATTCTCGACAGGCCCCGCGTTGCCCTGAAACCCATACAAAATAAACTGAACGATATCTTTCGAGTTTTGCTCAAGGTGATAAACCAACTGTCCAACGATATCGTCGATATCGTTAGTGTCACTTTCGTCCTGATCGCGGATCTTTTGATGGATTCCGTTCAAACGCTTCGAGAGTCCTTCGTAGAAATCCTTCACTTTTTTCTGATCCGGCGAACTGAACGCACGCTGGAAAAATGACAAACCCGGATCGTGAAGCCCTGAAGTCTCGCGGATCAGCGAACCGTCGGTCTTTACGCTCGAAATGCCCCATTTTTCGAGACGCTTAATCTCTTTTTCCTTGAGTGGAACGCTTTCGGGCACAAGAAGAGTATCGTCGTCGACAAACACGGGTTTCGTGTACCGTTGACCAGGCTTCAAATCACCGACTGGGATGGTTCTCATATTCCTTCTCTCCGACTTTTTGTATAAAAACGAGAATATCTGCGATAATCTCGTACAAATCCTCCGGGATCAAATCAAAAACATCAAGTGAAAACAATATTTCCGCGGAATCCGGCGCGGATACGATCGGTATCCCGTGTTCGTCGGCGAGAGCAAGCAATCGTTTTGAGCTCAACCCGCTCGCTTTGGCCGAGATAAAAGGCGCCGGCAGGCTCGCATCGTACGTGAGAGCTACAGCTTTCTTCATTATCTACCTCAACGCGCACCGATCCAAACCGTGTCTTCATACCGACTCGTCGATGCGCGGTATTATACCGCGCACTCCCGGGATTGAAAACCCATCGTCGGTGTCGCGGGCACAAACCGAGACCCGCGTGAAACCGCGCGGCCCAAAAAAACGCTTCAACGCGGCGGCGGCTCGGTCGTGGTCTACGCCGGCCCCAATGCTCTTGGGCGCCGCACCGCTCGGGACCAAGACTTCCATTTCGCCCGCGGGCGGCGGTTTCCACGCGAACGAATACTCGTCACCGTTGAACGTGACCGCAAGACGGGCTCCTGCGACTTTCTTGCGGTGGGGAAGAAGCGCCGCCGTCAGGGTCGCGTCGATTTTCCCGCCGTCGGTCTCGAGCGAAAACGGAACGATGATCCAGTGGTAGCCCGAACCACGCGCGTGGTTGAAAAATTGAAGAGTATTCTCCGGCACGTCGGCCGCACGGCGAATCGCAGCTCGTGTGGTCCGGAGCAACTCATCGCGTCGATCATTTTTGTCGCGCTGCCGTCGATTCGAGTTTCCTCGACCTCGATCGTCGGTGGAGTCGTGTGAATCGCGTCCATGGATAAACCCGGGAAGACCCTCGATATCACGGGCCTCAACCCCGAAACCTTTGTCTCTGAACACGCCAAGCAGCCACAGCGTACGCTCGTCGAACCGGCCCGATCTGCGTGCCGATCTAAGGAAAGATACCAGCGAGTCCGTCACGGGCAATCCACCCGCGCCAAGGATCCGGATCGCTGCATCGACCAGACGCTCGTCCGCGGCGCCCTGCATACCCGAAACACCGCCGCTCGGCATCACTTCGATCGTCGGGATGGCTCCGCCCGTAACAACGCGACCGACCAACGTTCGGCCGGGCAAGCCCGAACCGCTTCCGAGCCCGATACTACCCGGGCCACGGCCTGCGTCGGTGCGGGCTTTCAACACGACGGTCACTGACATCGGTGAGTTCCCGGACACGGGACGGATCACGACATTCCACGCACCGTTCGCGGCGCGGGACTCAACCATGAAGACCACCCGGCTGCCCGGAGAGATTGCGCCGCCGGATCGTCCGGCGGCAACGTGAGAAGGAGTACGCCCGAGTGGGTCGGCTGGACCGGGCATACAAAAACGGGATTATCCGACTTTTTCGGTTTTGGCGTGCACTTTCTTGCGAACAAGCTCGCGGACTTTTGCGGATTTGCCCACTCGGTCCCGAATGTAGTAAAGCTTCGCACGGCGAACACGGCCCTTGCGGACCATTTCGATTTTTTGAATGCGCGGTGAGTGCATCGGAAAAATTCTTTCCACCCCGACACCGTACGACATTTTCCGGACGGTGAATGTCCGACTGATACCGCCGTTTTGAATCGCGATCACCAGCCCTTCGTATACCTGAACCCGTTCGGTCTTGCCTTCAACAATCGTGAAATGGACGCGGACGGTGTCTCCGGCGCGAAAACTCTCCACGCCTTCCTTCATTTGCTCCGCTTCGATACTCTTCATTACGTCCATGTTTTGCTCCTCACGAACTTCCGTGCGCCCGACCGTACCGTTCGATCAATTCCGGCCGCACACGCCGTGTTTTTTCGATCATTTTTTCCCGCCGCCACGCGGCGATCTGCGCATGGTGCCCGGAAACGAGCACACGCGGCACCGAGTCTCCCCGATAATCTGCCGGCCGCGTGTAATGCGGGTATTCCAGGAGTCCGTCGGCAAAGCTTTCTTCCGCGAGTGACTCTCCGTTGATCACCCCTTCGCATACGCGGTACACCGCATCGATCACGACCAGAGCCGCAACCTCACCCGATGACACCACGTAATCGCCGATGGAAACCTCATCAGTAACATACCGGTCTATAACGCGCTGGTCAATCCCTTCGTACCGACCACACAGAATCACGATCTCACTCTCGTTCGAGAGATCGTGTATCAACGCGGTATCGAGCGGAGTACCGCCCGGAGACACGTACACCGTACGTCTGCTGCGAGCACCTACCCACTCGAGAGCACGAGCGACGGGCTCCGGTTTCAAGACCATACCCGCGCCGCCGCCATACGGCAGATCATCGCAGCGTCGATGAACATCAAACGCAAAATCCCTGATGTTCACGAGGCGGTACGACATGACGTCTCGTTTAACCGCCTTTGCCATGATCGAAGAGATGAAGTAAGCCTCGAGAATCTCGGGGAATAGACTCAAAACCGTCATTTTCATTCGAGAATCCAGTCCTCGAACAACTCCATCGTTCTCGCGCGCACGTTCACCGGCCCGACGAATCGTTTTATGAACGGTACGATGACGGTTCGACCGTCGATCGTCTCGACGTCGAGCATCGTGACGTCGCCGTTTTCCCACGTCGACGTCACGGTTCCTCGTTCATCTCCGCCGTACACTACGCGGACGCCGCATAACTCTGCCGCATAGTACTCGTCGCGTCGCTTTTTCGCAGCCTCTTTCTTGTCGACGTACACGAGAAAACCATTATACGTACGAGCTTGCTCAGGCGTCTCTACTTCCGCGAACTTCACGATAAGCGAGTTCGAGTGTGCCTTGATGCTCTCAATCGCGAGGTCGGGTACGACCCGATCCCCGCCGGAACTCCGAAGCTCCACGCGCCGAAGACGCAAGAAGTGGTCCGTTTCGCCCGAGAAACTGTGGACCTTCACTTCACCACGTACGCCGTGCGACGTTCGGATGACACCAATCGCGATCTTTTCAGTCAAGGATTTCCAGAACGACTCTCTTGCCGGTTTTCGTAGACGACGCGCTCAAAATAGTGCGCAACGCCTTCGCTATACGTCCGTGTTTACCAATTACCTTGCCGATATCGTCGGGCGAAACTCTCAGTTCCAGTATCGTCGACTTCTCGCCTTCGATCACGTTTACTTCAACCGATTCGGGATCGTCCACCAACGCCTTGGCCACGTAACTCACGAGCTCTTTTTCCACAGAGGTCTCCTTACATTTCGGAATTGTCCGCATCGTGACCGCTCGTGCCCGGAGTCGATCGCGCACCGCCGAGCACGAGCCGTATTACAGCGTGATGTTCTTTTTATTCAAAAGCTTTTTCACCGTGGCGGTCGGAAGAGCACCTTTCGCGAGCCACTCGCGAATTCTGTCCTCCTTCAGCCTGACCTGTTCGTCTCCGGTCTCGATCGGATGGTAAAGGCCGACTTCCTCAAGCGCGCGGCCGTCGCGCGGCTCCCGCGAATCTATCACCACGATACGATAGTACGGTCTCTTTTTTGATCCGAATCTCTTCAAACGAATTTTGGCGCTCACGCGTTCCTCCTGCTACATTCCACCTAGGCGTGACATCATGTTCGCCTGGTACTTCTTGTTTTTCGTCATCTTCTTCATCATAAGACGCATTTTCTCGAACTTCTTCAGTAGTCTGTTCACATCGTACACAGACGTTCCACTTCCACGAGCGATTCGTTTCCGACGGGGCGGCCCGACTATTCGGTGGTTCAACCGTTCTTGCCTCGTCATCGAGAGGATAATCGCCTCTTCGTGCTTCATCTCCGATTCATTGATGTCGTCCTCGTCGACCTTTCCCTTCATTCCGGGAATCATCTCTATCATCGACTGGAGCGATCCCATCTTCTTCACGCGTTGAAACTGCTCGAGGTAGTCCTGCAACGTAAACGTCGCGGACTGCATCTTTTCCTGCAGTTCCATCGCCTCGGACTCATCGATCGTCTCCTGCGCCCTTTCGACGAGCGATACGATGTCACCCATTCCGAGGATGCGTGAGGCGATCCGCTCGGGGTAGAACGGCTCGAGATCCTCGAGTTTCTCCCCGACGCCGATGAACTTGATCGGTTTTCCGGTGATCGACTTCAAACTCAACGCGGCACCGCCCCGCGCGTCGGAATCGAACTTCGTCAAGATAATGCCGGTCAAGCCAACCGCTTCGTCGAACGCTTTGGCCACATCGACCGCGTTCTGGCCGGTCATCGAGTCGGCGATCAGAATCACCTCATCCGGTTCCGAGATTCTTCGAATCTCGGCAATCTCGGCCATCAGCGCCTCATCGACCTGCATCCGCCCCGACGTATCGACGAGAATCGTGTCGAAACCGGCTTTCCTGCCGTACTTCAACGCGTTTTCGACAACTTCCGTCGCGTCGTTCGCGTCGGTTTCCGAGTAAACCTCGACTTCGATCTGCCGGCCGAGAACCTTCAGTTGATCGACCGCGGCCGGACGAACCAGGTCCGCCGCGACCAACAACGGCTTACGCCCTTCTCGTGTCATTCGACGCGCCAGCTTCGCAGCCGTCGTCGTTTTTCCGGAACCCTGAAGCCCCAACAGAAGCACAACCGACGTTACATCGGGTCCGCGCAACTCGAGGCCTTTGCGCTCATCGCCAAGCAGCGCGACCATTCGGTCGTGCACGATCTTGACAAACTGCTGCCCGGGTCTCACGGACTTTAGGACCGCGTCACCGGTCGCGTCCTCGAGAGTACGGTTCACGAACCGCCGCACAACCCTCAGGTTGACGTCTGCCTCGAGTAAAGCAATTTTTATTTCATCGACCGCGTCCCGGACATTTTTTTCCGATATCTTGGCTTGCCCGCCAATCTGCCGGAGCACATCCGATAACTTGTCGGAGATTCTATCAAGCATATTCTTGGAACCACACGAGTATCACTCCGTTTTATACGACGTACCCGATCGTCTGTCAACCTCACCTCTTATCCCACGACTTTTCTGATCCACTAGTCGTGTCCATCTTCCGTCACCGTACCGTCAAGAAATAGCGTTCAAGATACGCCGCGCGTCTCCTGGCCGCGTCGCGCAGCCGTGAAAACGGATACTCGGTCACAAGACGCTGATAATATCCGTGTGACCGGCGAATGCTTCGCCGATCGGATTCGCGTTCGTACAAAGAACCCAACGCGAAGAGGATCTCTGCCATATCGGTTCCCGACGGTTCGCGCGCCAAGGATAGCTCGTAGAACTCGATCGCACCGACAACGTCACCGCTCTGATCGAGCAGGCGCGCGAGCCGAACGACATCCGCGCCACCGACCATCTCGATCGGGATGTCACGTACAGCCGCAACAGCTCGATCGGCGTCTCCGTCGACGAGCGCGTTGTCGAAAACGATGCGCGGGTCGACGCTTGGGCCAACCGCGGTCGAACGCGGTAGATCGTCAGACGATTGCGAATCGATCCTCGGCGCCGCCGGTTTTTCGGTCTCCGAGGTTTCGCCGGTCGATCGATCGCGCGCAGCAGCAGCGCCTTCGGCGTCAACAACCGGCTGATCTTCGCGCGCGGTCACCGCAATCGCTTCATCGACAAACTCGCCGCGCACGAGATCTTGCCGCTGGAACGAGAGCGTATACCGTCCGGCTTCGGTCATCCGGAACACAAAAACCGTGCCGTCGTCGGTTCGTTCGCTGCGGAGAAACTCCACCCTTCCGGTTCCGCCGGACTCCGCTCCCGCGTAGACCCAGCCGAAACCCGGAAAAACGACGTTCACCTCGGTCATCACACCCGTTTCGATGTCGCGTCGATCGCTCGGTGCCACGTCCACCGGTATCGTCGCCCCCTCCCCTGGTTGCTCAGCGGGGCGTTCGGGCTGTGTCGGGACCGCCGCGACGGGGGGCTCGGGCGGCGGCTCCGGATCGGATCGCGGCGTTTCGACGACCGGTGGTGCCGATGTCGGGGCGACGGCCGCTGAGGCCTCATCAGCCGCAGCATCCGAGCCGTCCGCGGACGCGCTCTCGGACACGGCCGGCGCCGGAACGATCTCGGGCGCGGGTTCGGGCGCGGGCGGCGTCGGCCTCGGTGTTGGCTCGGGCGGCGCTCCGCCGATCTCCGGGCCGACCGTCGCGGCCGGGGGTTCGGGCAACGGAAGTGGTTCGGCCGATGCGGGCGTCTCGGTGCCCGACGGTATCAGGCGCGGCAAATCGTCATCGATACGGACCGCGGGGATCTCGATTGGGAGCTCGGGCAAAGCCGGCGTCGAGGACGCCTCTGTCTGGGCCCCGGGGAGTTCGGGGCGCACAAGCGCGACGTCCGGCTCGTGTTCGAGAGACTCGCCGATGAATTCTTCCGTTGCGCGTGCCTCGGGTACTTCATCGTCTAGAGTCGCGCACGAAAAAAGGAATACGACCGCCATCGACACGGCCACAAAACGAAACGTTGAGTTCTCCATGTCCCCTCCCTCCGCATGGACGGCCCTACGGCATGCTTTCGACGAGCCTCCGCAACTCCTCGGTGTTTATCTGCTCAAGAACTTCGCGAGAAATCAGGTCGGGATCGATCATGAACTCGGATACTTCGGCGTCCGACCATGCCTCACGCGGTTCACGGTACAGAAAATACGGGTGCTCGATCCAACGGTCTACCTCGTCGGGAATGATGAAGTCGTCACGCGTAATCGTCGTTCTCACCGTGGTCTCAGGCGGTGGTGCCGGTCGGCGACGGATCGCGATACCGGCGGTGATGCTCACGATCACGAGCAACGTTGCGATCCCCCCCGCGATTCCAACCGCCTGTCGGTGCCCCGAGAAAAACTCAAACATTGACCGGCTCCCGTGAATCGAGCCGAATCGATACAACTTTGGACACCCCGGACTCTTCCATCGTGATTCCGAGCAAAGTCTTTGCACCGGCGACGGTTTTTTTGTTGTGCGTAATGATAATGAACTGCGAATTCTCGGAGAACTCGTTCAACATACCGATGAACCGGCCGACGTTGCTCTCGTCGAGAGCCGCGTCGATCTCGTCGAGAAGGCAGAACGGCGATGGTTTGACCATATACGTCGCGAAGAGAAGCCCTACAGCGGTCAGAGAGCGTTCGCCACCCGAGAGAAGCGCGATGTTTTCCAGTTTCTTCCCCGGCGGCTGCGCAAGAATATCGATTCCACTTTCGAGAACATTGTCCGGATCGGTCAATCTGATCTCCGCGCGCCCTCCGCCGAA
>PXBQ01000237.1 GCA_003566875.1 Spirochaetaceae bacterium
ACGTACGACGTGCTGAACCAGCGAGTCGTGTCGCATCACTTCCGGTTCGATGAAGACGGGACCACGCGGCTCTCCCGGACTCCGCACCGTTACATCTGGCCTTCCGAGTTGGATTTGATGGCGCAGATTTCCGGTTTCTCGCTCGAGAGCAGGCACGCCGACTGGATTGGGTCTCCGTTCACCGCGGACTCGCGCTCGCACGTCTCGGTCTATCGCCGGATGACAGCGGAGTAGACCTCGCCGCGATCCACGCGAGCAGCGCGGCGGTGGTGGCGACACACAACCACGCGAACCAGTCGCCGTATCGGGTGTAGATAGTCCGGTTACGGTTGAGCTCGAGTGGCACGTGGGAAGCGAGAACCCCGGGAACGAACGCCGGAATACTCGTGCGGAAGTGTCCGGTCGAAGTGATGAAGGCGGTCACACCGCCGTTTGCCGCGCGCAGCACCGGGAGCCGGTTCTCTATCGCCCGGAAGACCGAGAATACGGCGTGTTGCTCGACCGCCGCGCGGGAGTGCGACCAGAGATCATCGGTAATGTTCACGAGAAAATCCGCTCCGCCACGGGCGTAGTCGCGCGCCGGACTCCCGAGCGTCGATTCGAAGCAGATCAACACGCCGAACCGGTACGACTCGCCGTCCGCTCCGGCTACCTTCAGCAGCGAATCGTTCGTTCCTGCGTCGAGGAAAAGGGCTCCCGACCGTGTCTCCAACTCCTCCCGGAGATTGCTGAAAAAGGGACCAAATGGGTAGTACTCGCCGAACGGGACACGCTCGCGTTTCCTGTACACTCCCGCAAGGTCGCCACGACGGTCGAACAGGTACGCGGCGTTGTAGCGCAGCACACGCGTCTCGTTTCGCGCGGTTTCGAGCGTACCGATCAGAATCGACGTCTCGGAATCTCTTGCGTCGCGTGATAGCGTGTTGAGTGCCGCGATGCTTCGCTCGTCGCGCAACTCAGGATCGACCGAGACGAACGTCTGGAGGGCGTTTTCCGGGAACACGATGAGGTCCGGTCGGTACCTACGCGCCAGTCGCAGGTAGGTTTCGAGTTGCCTCAGCGCGTACTCCCGTTCATCGAGGGTGTCGAAAGTCTCGGATCCCGGTCGAACCTTTTCGGAGAGGGTTTGGACTAGCACCACATCCAGTCCTCCGGGCCGGCTCGCGGTTCCGGCGCGGATCTTTTGGGTCCCATAAAAGAACACCGACGCCATCACGATCACGAGGACCAACGCCGCACCGATCGCGGAACGCTGGTTCCGGTTGCCCCGGTGTGCCACGACCAACTCGCACAGGCGGAACGCAACCGCGTTCACGAGCACGATCAGGAACGAGACACCCCAGACGCCGGTGAGATCGGCGAACTGGATGAGCCTCGGCCAGTGATACTGCGTTGTACCGAGCACGCCGAACGGGAACTTGAGACTCCAGGACGTTCTGAGCAGCTCGAACGCAACCCAGAACGCCGGAGCCGCGATCACCGCGAGCGCCGGTGAGCGCCGGATCACGAAACCGGTCAGAAAAAGAGGAACGCTGAAGAAAAACAGCCCGTACACTACAGCTATGAACGGCACCGCGAGTGGATGGAATCGTGCCGTCCAGCCCATCGTGACGGCGTGAAACGCAATTCCCGCGACGGCTATGAACGGAAGAGTGCGGAGCGTGCCTTTCTGTCTCAGAATGAAAAAAATCGGGATAAAACCGAGCCACGCCGTGAACGGAGTCCGGTGAGGTGGGAACGAGATCGACAACAGAGCCGCCGATGCCGCCGCGAACGCCGTGTTGAGTGGGAGCCAAAGAGGCACGCGCACCGTCATGCTCGAAACGGTTTTCACGCGCGGTATCGTTCGAGCCGAGTGGCTCTAAAACCCCGTGTCCGCGGTGATTGTGAAATCGAAGTCCGGCATTGTGTCGGTGACCCGACCACTGAGCCCGCCTGCTGAAAAACTCCGCCCTCCGTACTTGAACTCGGAACTCTCTTCCCAGTATGTCACCGGCCCCATCCAGTAGAGAGTGCCCTCGGAGTAGAAGTAAGGTAGACGATTGAACTCGCCTTGCGCGATGGTGTCGGGGTCATGTTGCGCGGCGTCTCTCAGGTCGAGCTTCCCGTCCAAATTGCTATCGTACCACGCGACGAGGTAGTACGACGCGCCGGCGGGCATCGACTCGACCGGAATATCGACACCGTACGATCTTTCGGTCGGGGAGTTCCTGTTATCGACGATCGGTACCGGGACTGCCGGGGCAAACCGAACGGTGCTGCCGTCTTTTGCGTTGGAGTATGCTACCCGCCAAACCTCCCCGTTATCCACCGGCAGCAAATAGTGGCTGTCCTCAGAGTCGAGCTCCGACGAGTGAAAAAGTCCGATCGCAACGTGCTCCCAGTACGCGTGTTCGCTCACCGTGATCGTGCCGGTGAAATCTCCGGTGACACGTTCGGGGAAATCGCAGCTCACGAACAGAAACACAATCACGATCACCGCAACCACGACAATCCGCGTATCGCGCATCGAAACCTCCCGTCGCGCCGCGGTCCGGGCCGCGGAGTGATACCCGTATCGAACGTCCGATGACTAACTGGATGTTGATGGCTCCATTATAAGTCGGGAAACCGGGAAATGCAATTTCGTTAATCGATTAACCGGCGTCGGTGCTTGTGCGCTTAACCCGCGTGTCTTATTATCAGGTATGAAGATTCGCTCGATCACGGGGATCCCCGTAGAAACCAACCTTATTGTGAAGATCGAAACCGACGAGGGCCTGTACGGAGTAGGCGAGGCTGGGGTCGCGG
>PXBQ01000498.1 GCA_003566875.1 Spirochaetaceae bacterium
ACCGAGCCGTCGTACGGCATACCGTTGTCCCAGAACCCGGTCCGGTGAACCGGACGGCCCGTCGCGATCGCAGCGCGCGCGGGGACGCAGATCGGGCACGGCGTGTACGCCGAGCCGAACCGCGTCCCGCGCTCGGCGAGCCGGTCGAGGTTCGGTGTCTCGACGAATCGGTTCCCGTAGCAGCCGAGCACGTCGCGCGTGTGTTCGTCCGAGAGCAGGATCAGAAGGTTGGTCGGTTCGGCGGGAATCGGCATGGCTCCTCCGTCGGACAGAATCACTCGCGTCGCGAGTCGGTCCATTGTACCGAAGTTGCCGTAACGAGTATCGTGGCGGTCGCGGCGTGACATCGCGGTGGGTACCGCGATGAAAGCGCACGCCGGAGAGGTGGAGCAACAATCGGCCGGAAACCTTCCGCCGGGACGTTACTTGCTTTTATCGAGTCTGGTCTTCTCTTTGCCGGGCTCGAACCACGTGTCGAAAATCACCGGCGATGCGGTTGCGGCACGCGAAAGCCCGATCCACGCGTGGCGCGAATTTCGTGCCAGAGCCACGTGAGGGCCGTGCGTAGAGACCGTGAAGTGGTGTTTCTTCTCCGCCGTAATGGCGGACGATGCGGCAGCCGCCGTCAGAATACACGCGGCAAGAAATACAGTTCGAATACGCATGAGTCACTCCTTCGCATTGATTCACTTTTCACAATGAGTGACTTTTAAGAAATGCCGGCCAGTTTTTTGCACATTGCCGGTTAGCAGCAGATTGAATTTTAGCCCGTACGCATCGGTATTTCAATTTCCTTAGTAAAAAAATAAGAAAATATTTGCGATGCGGAGAAAGGATCTCGCTCCTCCCCGGCACGATAGAGCTCCAGCCCGTGTTGTTCGATCGCAGCCGAGATGTACGGCGAACAGAACGTAAGGTCGACGAGGTCTACCTTGAAGTCCGAATCAAGAGCGATGTCGAGTAGCCGCATGTACTCGTCCGACTCAACCGCGAGATCGATGTCAAACGAGACGCGTTTAACCGAGTCTTTGGCGAGCGACCCAAAGAGCACGATCCTTCGGACTCCCGGGTCGGCCGAACGGATCCGCTCGACGAGTCGATTGACCTCTTTCCGAGCATCAATCACCCTTTCGGCGATGGTGCCCTCCCGCGCGATGCGCCGTTCGCGAGTAACCCTGTCTGCGCGCGCTGCTATCGTTCGGAGCTTTTTTTCGTCAACCGTCATTGCATCGTCGTGCATTTCATTTCTTCCGTTTGTGCTTCTCATTATACCACGATCGACATGAGAGCGTAGCTCTACTCCGGTCCGATTGGATTTTCCGCACGGACCAGGAACGAACCGGCGGCCCGCATCAAGTGACCGTCGTTCGAGAATAACTCGGCAATTCCGTTCTCCCGCGCCGTTGCGAGATGTAGTGCGTCAGCGGTTCTCAAGAAAACGTCGGTCGGGAGAAGCTTGAACGTATCGACGACTCGGTTCATGATCGCTTCGGTAATGGGCAGCCACGTCCAGAGCCTGCGGCTTTCGTCGAGAGCAAGCTGCGTAAAAACGGTTTGAAGCTGATCGCCGCTCAAGTTACCTTCTCTCCCGTGCCTGTGAAACGCCGCGTGCAGCTCCATCCTGCCGTAAATCGAACACGCAATCCTGCGCCGTTTTCGAGCTATTTCGCGCACCTTTTCCCAGCCCGGTTCCTTAATGTAACACTTGACCAGATAGGCGGTATCAAAGTAGATCATCCCCGGCCCCTGTCGTCCGAACCGTTCCTGTCGTCCGAATCGTTCCTGTCGTCCGAGATGTACGAACTCGAGTCCCGCGAAACCGGAGGAAGGCCGTCGAAATCCGGCAACGTCTCCCGGGCCTCAAAACCTATGCCGAACTCATCTTCCCGAAACGGGACAAGCGCGGCCACGGGCTTACCGTGGTCGGTTATCACCAGCCGATGGCCTTCATGAACTCTCCGGACGATTTCCCCGGTTTTGATGTGCAAGGACCTGATATTGATCGTTTCCATGTGCACATAGTAGCACATTTCCAGTGATTTGTGTCGAAAATCGGCGAGAAAACCGGGGTGCCTGCGCTGCTGGAACGCGCCCGGCTCATCGGATACACTCGACGGATGATCAACCCGAGAAACCCGGCCGAGTCCGCGAAGCTGATCGAAGGCGACGTTGGGCCGCTGCTCGTAAGGCTCACGATTCCGATGGTGTTCGGCGTCTTGAGCATGGTGGTGTACAACCTCGTCGATACGTTTTTTGTCGGTCGTCTCGGGGCCGATCAGCTCGCGGCGCTGTCGTTCACGTTTCCGGTCGTGCTTGTGATCGGGAGCCTCTCGATGGGGCTCGGGATGGGCGCGTCGGCGACCGTGTCGCGCGCGATCGGCGAGGGCGACTCGTACCGCGTGAGGCGGCTCACGACCGACAGTCTCGTACTCGCGCTGCTCGTCGTCGGTGTCGCCGCGGTCGCCGGGCTTTTCACGATCGAGCCGCTGTTCCGCGCGCTCGGCGCCGGGGAGACGACGCTTCCGTACATCAAACAGTACATGGAGATCTGGTATCCGGGGATGGTGTTCGTCGTCGTGCCGATGGTCGGGAACAACTGCATCCGCGCGACCGGCGACACCAAGACTCCCGGGATCGTGATGATAATCGGGGCCGGTGCGAACGCCGTGCTCGATCCGATTCTGATCTTCGGCCTCGGTCCGGTTCCGGCGCTCGGGATCCAGGGCGCCGCGCTCGCGACGCTTCTCGGTAGATCGATCACCTTTTTTGTCGCGGTGTACGTGCTCGCG
>PXBQ01000383.1 GCA_003566875.1 Spirochaetaceae bacterium
CGAGCGCGATTTATGACATGCTCGCGTGGATGATGGAGATTCTCGAGGTCGCAGGGGGACCCGAGACGCCGCGGGGAATCGTCGTAAACCCGCGCGAGATTACCGGGGGCGCGGGGGTGTTCGTGGTCGCGGACAGCTGCGAAGCGCTCCTCGACGTGCACGTCCCACCCACGACCACACGGACGGAGGTCGAGGAGATGCTCGGCGAAGCGCGTCAACGCGCGCAAGCGAAAAACAGGGGAACGGATCTCCAGTACGAGGAGCTGTTCTGGGCACCCGGGTTTTCGATCGAACCGAACGCGCCGCAGTTTGCACCGATCCGTGCTGCGTACGAGACACAGGATGTGTCGTGGCTGCCCGGCGTGTTCCGTTCGCACTCGGACGCCTCGATCTTCAACACCGATAACTCGGTCGCGATGGTGTGTGGGCCCGGCAAGCTAGAGGTTGCGCATACCCGACACGAACACGTCGAACTCGCTCAAGTCCGCGACGCCGCGCGATTGTACGCGGCGATTTTCCACGCGGCGTGTATCGTACCGGTGGCAGAATGAACCGCTTTTTCGCGACGTTCCCCGCGGGAACGTACGATATCATCGTACGCGATCTCAAGGGCTACCGGATGGACGAACTCGTGATCGTCGAAAACGACGACAGCTCGGTCGTGTTCGACTCCCGGCTGTCGGTCGAGAAGATTATCGAGATCAGGTACTTCACGAACGCGTACCTCGTGATCGAGAGACCCGAAGACGTCGAGGCGGAGTACATCAAAGACAAATATTACAGCGTCGCTATGTTGAAAGACGGAACGCCCGCGAAGATCGAGCCACGCGAGCGCGCGCAGATCGAGAATCAGATCGAGGACTCGCTTGGGCTCGAGAACAACACGCACCGATCTCGCAACAACTTTGTCGTGATCGAGCGCGCATCGGGCGCGCGATTTCTGACGCTGAGGCTCGCGCGCGCACGGTTCAAACGCGAGAAGCTCGCGGCGGGTGAACTCCGCCCCGAGCTGTCGCACGTGTTATGCCTCGCGGCGCGGATCAAAGCGAAGCACCGTGTTCTCGATATGTTCGCCGGACACGGGGCGATCCCACTCGAGGCGGTCAGAGGGTTCGGGTGCAAGGACGTCGTCGCGGTCGATCAACGGTTCATCGAGACCCGACACGAGCATACCGAAATCTCGTGGTTGACCGCCGACGCGTGCAGCCTCTCGTCTATCGAGGACGGCTCGATAGACCGCGTCGTGACAGATCCCCCGTGGGGCATGTACGAGGCCGAGATCGCCGATCTCGACGCGTTATACACGGGTTTCTCGCGGGAGGCGGCGCGAGTGCTGAAACCCGACGGGTTTCTCGTCGTACTCACGGGCTACGACGACGCCGCGCGCTGTATTGACGCGACCGAAAAACTCAAACCGGTGTCGCAGTGGCCGATCCTGGTGTCCGGCATGAAGGCGCAAATTCTCAAATTTCAAAAAACGCGCTGAGCGGATTGCCCGCCCGGCGGTTACTCGCGCCGTTGCCGGCGGTCTGTCTGCGTCTGCAGGTCCTGCCGGTACTCGTCGGCGACGTACACAATCTTCGTGCTCTTGAACTCGTGCTCCGGAATTCGTGGACCGATGACGTTCACGCGGTACCCGATCGAGACACCGGTTCGAAACCCATCGCCCGAACCGATACCGGCAACGCCCAAGTGCCCGGTGAGGCGCGCGTAAACCGAGTGTACCCGGTAGTTGTACGGTCGCGGGTCGAGTCTGAAGTCACGGTCCTCCGGCACGGTGTCGAAAAAAACCCTCTCTATCTCGGCGAATGCGCCCGGAAGAAACCCCGCGCCGCCGCCGAGGACGCGAAAAGCGACGTCGCCGCCGACCGTGATGAGGTTTGGGCCGATAAGGTCCGGGAGTACACCCGGAAAGCGGAAACCGGCTCCGGTAGAGAACGAGCCTATCGGCGAACGCGTGAGCCGACCGTCGACAAACGCCCACGCCGATGAAACGGTCACACGTGCGTTTACCGTGTATCGCTCACGGAAAACCGCTCGCACGCTCGGTCCGAACCCGTCGCTTCCGGTCACGACGCCGCCGTAGAGGTCGAACAAGGGGAACGTGATGTACGTCTTCCGATTGTCGCTGAAGTGCGGAACGACGATACCCTCGACGAGCGAGACGTCGACCGCGTTCATTTTCACCGCGCCGAATCCAAAAGGGACGGTATACGCGGTTCCGTCGGGCAGCGGATCGGAAAAGTCACCGTCGCGCGCGAGGATTACCGCGTCGCGCTGCTCGTTCGTGTACTGCGCGTACAACAGGTACGGCGCGCCTTCGTCGCGGAGGCGAACCGCTGGTCCGTACGACTCCAACGACACGAAGAGCCGGCCGGTGGCGGTTTCGGGGAACCCGGCGTCATCGTACCGCGCGAACTCACCGGTTGTATCTACAAGCGCGGGCGACGAGAGATCGAGTTCACCTTCGAGGATGAGCCGGCTCAACTCGGCCGCCGAGAGCGGCTCCGAAACGAGATGCGGCGGCGCGAACACCGCAGCAACGAGGAAAACGATCAGAAATTGGTTGTACTTCACAGTAACTGAAACACCGCCGCCCCCGTTCGGGTAACAAGAGCGGCGAAAACGGTTTCGGTGGCCGTCAGACAGGCTACGAGCTATGCTTGAAATGCGGCAGATACTCCTTGTTCTTGGCCATCATCTCGTCGGTCATCTTTTTGATCTCATCGAGACTCAACACCGCGGACGTGAGCGGATCCATGCAGATCGCGTGGAACACCTTCCGC
>PXBQ01000220.1 GCA_003566875.1 Spirochaetaceae bacterium
AGTGGATGAAAGGTACATGCGATCGGTGGAGTGAGGCAAGGTCTCACGAGCAGAAATCGGCCGCGCTTCGTCGCGATCGGCCGCTCGACTACTTCTTCTTCCGGCTTCCGTTCTTCTCGACGATCTCGATCGCCGCGTCGAAGGTTAGCGCTTCGATCTTCTTCTCGTCCTTGAGCTCGTCGGGAAGACCGACGTTCTTTGACCCGTACTTGATGTACGGACCGTACTTCCCTTCGTACACGGCGATCTTCTTCTCTGTTTTTTGATCCGTGCCGAGATCTTTCAGCAAGACCGAGCCGCCACGTCGCGCCTTTTTTTCTTCCGCGAGAATTTCGAGCGCGCGGTCGAGCGTCACGGTATAGACGTCGTCGTCTTTTTTGAGCGACCGAAAATCTCCGTCGCACACGACAAACGGCCCGAATCGGCCCACGTTCGCAACGATCTCCTTGCCGTTCTCCGGGTGCGTGCCGAGAGTACGAGGCAGGCTGAGAAGCTTCAAAGCGGTCGGTAGGTCGACATCGCGCGGTTTGATCTCTTTCGGAAGGCTCGCGCGTCTTGGTTTTGGTCCTTCTTCGGTTTGTTCGCCGAGTTGGACGTACGGACCGTATCGTCCGACCAGGCAGTAGATGTTCTCGTTTGTCTCCGGGTCGACGCCGATCGGCTTTGGACCGTCGCGTTGGATGCGAATGAACTCTTCGATATCGTCGGGCGTCAAATCCGCGGGCGCGATTTCCTCGGGAATCGAGGCTCTGATCTCTTCGGTGCCGTTCGCTTTTTCTCCGCCGCTCGCCGCAACACCCGATGCGCCGTTCGCGCGGTGGATAATGTACGGGCCGAACCTGCCGACCTTGACCTCGAACGCGTCCGAGATCTGAGGAAGCACGATCGTCCGGCACTTCTCGGCGACGATCGACCCCTCGCGTTCGTCGACGAGCGTTTTCAGGCCGTTCTCTCCCAGGTAGAACCCGCGCAGGTAGTCGAGGTGATTCCTCTCTCCGGCGGCAATTTCGTCGAGCGCGTTCTCCATATCGGACGTGAAGCCGTACTCGATCAGGTAACGAAAATGGTTCTCGAGCAACTGGACGACCGCGATGCCCGTGAACGTCGGCGCGAGCGCGGAGCCTTGTTTCCGGATGTAGTCGCGCTCGAACAGCGTCGAGATGATCGTGGCGTACGTCGACGGGCGACCGATTCCCGCGCGTTCGAGCCTCTGGACGAGCGAGGCCTCGGTATACCGCGCCGGCGGTTTGGTTTCGTGGTACGTCGGTTCGAGCGACTCGGGAACGACGGTGTCGTTTTCGTGAAGCTCGGGCAAAAGAATTTCCTTGTCCTCGAGTGCGGCGTCGGGATCGTCTTTGCCTTCGACGTAAACGCGCAAGAAACCTGGAAAGAGGATGCGGACTCCACTCGACACGAACTCACACCCGTCGGCATCAAAACGGACCGAGACCGACGATTTGCGCGCGTCGGCCATCTGGCTCGCGAGCGTCCGCTTCCAGATCAACTCATACAGGCCGCGTTCTTTGCCCGTGAGTCCCGCCTCGTCGGGATGAACAAACTCGGCGCCCGCGGGGCGAATCGCCTCGTGCGCCTCCTGCGCGTCCTTTGACCGCGACGAGAACTGCCGCGGTTCCTCGGTCAGGTACTCCTTACCGTACAAGGCTTCGACCGCGCCTCGCGCCCCACCGGTTCCTTCGCTCGAAAGCGTCGGCGAGTCCGTTCGCATGTACGTGATCAGACCTTCTTCGTACAGCCGCTGCGCGATTCTCATCGTCTCGCGTGCCGTGAGACCGAGTTTACGGTTTCCTTCCTGCTGCAGCGTCGATGTGATGAACGGAGGGGACGGCCGTGACGTCGTTTTTTTCTCGGTGACCGACGTAACGCGCCACGTCGCCGCCTTGATCCGTTCGACGAGCGCGCGTGCGGCTTCCTCGGTCACAACGGTGAAGTCATCGGGTTTCTCGAGGCGCCCTGTTTCGGGATCAAAATCCTTTCCCGCTGCGACGCGTTTTGCGTCGACCGAGACGAGACGCGCTTCGAAAGCGGCCTCAGCCGCGTCGATTTCGCGGCGCAACTCGGCACGAATATCCCAGTACACCGATTTTCGGAACCGGATGCGTTCGCGCTCCCGCTCGACGATCAACCTCAGACCGGGTGACTGCACGCGTCCGGCCGAGAGACCGTACGCGATCTTCTTCCAGATCAGCGGCGATAAAGTATAACCGTACAGGCGGTCGAGGATCCGTCGAGTCTCTTGCGCCTTGACGAGCCGCATGTCGATCTCACGCGAGTGCGCGAGCGCGTGTTCGATCGCGGTTTTGGTAATTTCGTGGAACACCATGCGGCGGACCGGGGCTTTCGGCTTGAGTACTTCGACGAGGTGCCACGAAATGCTTTCGCCTTCGCGGTCTTCATCGGTCGCGAGCAGCACTTCGTCGGCGGCCTTCACTTTCTTGCGCAGCTCGGCGATGACCTTCGATTTGCCTTTCGGCGTGATGTAGAGCGGCGCGAAATCGTTCTCGACGTTGATCCCGAGCCGCGCCCATTCCTCTTTCTTTACCGAGGCCGGAATGTCCTGCGCGGTCTGTGGAAGATCGCGTACGTGCCCGACACTCGCCTCAACGTGGTAATTTTTTGGAAGGAAACGGCGAATTGTTCGCGCTTTGGTCGGTGACTCGACTATGACAACTACATTCTCCGGCATTGGGCTCCCTTGCTGCGGTACATACTGCAAAATAACGGCAAATAGTCAAGGGAGCAAATTGCAGAGGTGAATAGCGATTCCG
>PXBQ01000312.1 GCA_003566875.1 Spirochaetaceae bacterium
GGAAATACCTTCCGGGGTGTTGTTACTTCTTGAATACCGACCGGAGAAACGTCTCGGCCTCGCGTGTCGCGTTCTCGACGTTGTCCGAGAAAGCACGAACCGCCTGCGCGAGTGGATCTTTCGAGTTCTTGATGTCCTCGCGGTACTGGTTGGCCGCTTCCTGGAACTCTTTCATGATGTCTTCCTGCTCGCCCGCGTCGCGTCGAGCGTACGTCCCGTCGACGATCGCCTGATACGATCCGGCTGTGACCCATTGATGGATCCCCGCGAGACGCAGGACCGGGAACGGGTGGCTTTGGCCCAAGAGGTTCAAGAGCTTGTACACGCCGTCGACGAGGTTTCCGCTCGAGTCGTACTCGTCGGCCTGCGCGAAGAACTCGTCCATGTTCATCTGGCCGATATCCGAGCCGCCGGCGATCTTCATGAGCGTGCGGTACGATGCATCGGGATTCTGGACGACGAGCAGACCCGCGCGATCGGCGGATAACTCGCTCTTCCGGTCCCACTCGCGGAGCGCCGCGAGAACCGCCTGAATCGCGAGCATCCCGAGCGGCAGCTGCACCATCACCGTCGAGACGTTCAAGAGAAGCCACAGGAGCGTCTTGTACAACACGTGCCCACTCATGATGTGCCCGAGCTCGTGGCCGATCACGCAGAGTAGTTCCTCGTCGTCGAGCCGTTCGAGCAGCGACGAGTTGATCGTGATAAATGGGTGGTCGACGCCGATCGCACCGGCGTTCATCATCGGGTTCTGAGTGACAAATATGTCGGGCTTCTCGGGCGCGTCGAGCACCGTACACGCCTCTTCGAGCAGCGTGTGTACGCGCGGGAACTGCCGTTCGGTTACACGCACCGATCCGGCCAGGAAAAACAGCTTGAGCGACTTTTCGCTCGTGGCTCCGATAAAAAAGCGAATCATCTCGTTCACGCCGGGTACCTGCTTCAACGCGGCCAAAGCCGCGTGGTCGGCGGGGTGCTCCCAGACGCGCGGACTGATCTGAGTGAAGAATTTTTTCTGTGTTTGTGACGTCATGTATTAAATGTACTACCGTTCTCGAGACACTGCAAGGTTATTTGATTGACGGCAGGTCCGGCGCGAGCTACATTCGATACCATGAGTACAACACGAACCCTGCGTTCGCTCGTCATCGTTGTGGTCTCGATCGTGATCGGCGTCGGCTGCACCGTCCGGCAGGAGGTGGAAATCTCGGTGACCGGTGGCGGCGAGGCGACGGTCGAGGTGGAACTCGATCGGATCATGGCCGCGTATCTGCGTGATCTTGGCGGGCTCGTCGGCAGCGCCGGCGACGATGTGTTCGATCTCGATGAACTCTCTCGTGCCTTTTCGCGGCGCCCGGCTGTGAGACTCCGGAACGCGACGACGCCGAATCCTGAGAGGCTGGTGATCGAGGCGGCGTTCAGCGATCTCTCTCGCGTCTTGAGCGATGAGGCGGATGTCGCGGGATTGTTCTCATTCTCGCGTTCCGGCGCCGAGCGGACGCTTACAATCACCGTGAATCGCGCGACCGTCGAGAGCGCGCTTCAGCTCTCGCCGTTCGGCGACGACGATGCGATCATGATGCTTCTGCCGCCTGCCGGCGCGATGTCGACCGATGAGTACGTGGAGTATCTATCGTGGGCGTTTGAGGAGTACGACACGCCCGCGCGCGTGAGGCGCGCGGTACGCGACGCCGAGATCGCTCTCTCTGTGACCGTCGACGGGACCGTCGTGCGCCACACGGGCGGCATACGGTCGGGTAACATCGTCCGGTATCGTATCCCGGTCGCCAAGCTTCTGATATCGCCCGCGACGACCGTGTACTCGGTCACGTTCCGGTAGGCACGGCTCCGATTATGAGCGGCCGCCGCGCCACGCTTTGAAGCGGGACTCGAGTTCCTGGAGTTCGAGGTCGCCGAGACCCGGGACGATGAGTTCGGCCTTCTCGACGCCGTCGGCGGTACCGATGCCGAGCGCGAACATGCGCGCTCGAATCGCCGCTTCGATTCCCGCGCCCGCGTCTTCGGCGACGACGCAGAGCGACGGATCGACACCGAGTCTTTGTGCTCCAAGAAGAAACACCTCAGGGTCGGGTTTGGCTTTCCCTACGTCGTTCCCGTCGACCGTCGCGTCAAAAAGATCGGTGATCTTGAGCCGTTTCAGGACGGTCGGCGCGTTTTTGCTTGCAGATCCGAGCGCGGTCTTGACGCCGGCCGCGCGGACCGTCTCGATCACGCGCCGCGCACCGGGCAGCAGGTCTTTTGGACTCATGCCGCTTAAGTACTCTTTGTACCACTCGTTTTTTTTCGCAGCCAGTTTTTCGGCTTCGGCCTTTTCGGGCATCTCGCGATTGCCGATCTCGTAGATGATCTCGAGCGATCGTACCCGGCTCACGCCGCGTAGTCGATCGTTGTCCTCTCGGCCGAAATCGATCCCGAGCTCGTCGGCGAGGCGTTTCCACGCGAGATAATGGAACTCCGAGGTGTCGGTGATCACGCCGTCGAGATCGAAGATCACCGCGGAGAACGAGAAACGGTCAAGCGCCATACGGTTACGATACCATCGGTGTCGCGCGGTGGACAAGCTGCAAAGCAAAGCCCCACGGATCGCGCAGCATGCAGAGTCGGTCACCCGCGGGTGTCGTCATCGGCTCGTCGGCTATCTGTGCGCCGGCCTTCGTGAGCCGCGCGACGTCCGCGTCGATATCGTCGGAGATCAGCGCGAGATGAAGCAGGAGGGGATCCTGCGTATTGTACTCGGGCACCGTGCATTTTGAGTTGTTATAGATTTCGACCATGACGGCGCCGGTGTCGTCGGCGAGGAAATGCGCAAAGATCGGCGCGTCACCCGCTCGCTTGATCGTGAACCCGAGGTTCTCGACGTACCATGCGGCGACCGTTTGAGGGTCTTCGACCATGTACGCAACGTGTTCGATTTTCATGTTTACCACCTTGTGTGCGAAGTATTTCCTTTGAGAGTACCGCTCGCGCGTCGAAAGCGCAAGGCCGGGCACGATTCTGATCGGACAGTTGCCAAGCGAATTGACACTCTCTTGACACACCGCCCACAAAACGCGGACAGATCGCGGGTACACTACGATCATGCGGAGGTGTATATGGCCGATTATGAAGTGCTCCAAGATCGCATCCGGAAGGTCTTGAACGACGATCCGACGATCTCCGATCCCACGCGGATCTCGATCGTCGTGCAGAAAGAGGGACCTCTTTTTCGGAAAAAAGAGGTCGTGAAAATTTCCGGCAAGGTGGCGCACGAGGCCGAAAGGAAAAAGGTCGAGGCGATCGTGTCGCAACACAGCGGTGACCGGCCCGTCGAGAACACGCTCACCGTTTCCGACAAAGCCGCCGCGCGCTAAACGGTATCACGGGTGCACCGGAGACGGTGCGCCCAATCACGCCGTCGTCTGAACGCGGTGCGGGAACGTCATCCGCACGCGCGTCATCTCAGAATCCTGGAAAATTCCGATTCTCCCGCCGTGCAGATCGACGATCGCCTTCGTGATCGTGAGACCGAGGCCCGAGCCCGGTGTGCCGCGCGACGACTCACCGCGATACATCCGGTCGAATACGCGTTCACACGTATCCGGGTCGATGTAGCCGGTGTTGAGCACGTCGATCGCGACGTTCTCGGCTATTCGGTGGATTCTCAGATTCACGCACCCATTCGGCGTGACGTGTTGAAAAGCGTTCTCCACGACATTAGTTATCGCGCGCAGCAAAAGATGGCGGTCCGCGTGGATCGGTGTTCCGTCGGTCTCGGTGAACAACGGGACGCCCGACTCTTCGGCGCGCATCAGA
This sequence comes from Spirochaetaceae bacterium, assembly GCA_003566875.1. Lineage (GTDB taxonomy): Bacteria > Spirochaetota > Spirochaetia > DSM-27196 > PXBQ01 > PXBQ01. Next base: position 3,814 of record PXBQ01000312.1, read on the forward strand.
AAAACCTGATTGACCTGGTTAATAACATCGTCAGCGGTGAGCTCGTCTTCCTCGATCTTCATCTCGGGCGACTCGATCCTGCTGAGTTCGCGCAGATCGTTTACGAGCCGCTCTATTCGCGCGACCTCGTCAAAAAGCGTCGCAATACGTTCGCGCGAGACCGAGAGGTATCCCTCCATCATCGCCTCAAACTGCGTCTTGAGCGCGGTCACGGGCGTGCGGAGATCGTGAGCGATGTCCTCGGCCCATTGCCGGCGGAGCCCTTCTTCTGTCCTCAGCTGATTCTGAAGAACTTTTGCGGAGTCGGCGATTCCCGCGAGTTCGGCGGCGGGGCTCGCGGGAAACGTCACGTCGCGCCGACCCGAGGTGATCAGATGTAGTCCGTCGGCGAGCACGCGTGCCTGCGCTGCAAGTTTCTTGGAAAATACAAACGCGAAGCCGAGCGCCGCGCCGAGCGAGACGAGGATTCCGACGAACACCGCGACGATGAGCGTCGCGAGAAATCGCCTGTTCGCGAGATCGCTTGTGAAGCCGAGCGTGTCGGCCGAGAGATACGCTATCACCTCGTCGGCCTCGAACACCGCCGCGGCCGGCCCGTATCCGGCACCGAGCTGAGTCGGATCCCATGGCTCATCCTCAGCCGGTGTGATGCGTTCGCCGCGCGAGTACAGGAATACCGGTCGTCGTTCGGCGTCGAAGATGTACACGAACTGGTTCGCCGTGAGGAACTGCGACAGCGCTTCGGCGAGCGCGGCCTCCGAGAGTTCGCCTTCCTGCCGATAGACGCGCGTGATGATCGGAAGAATGAGCGACTGAAGTCGAAATCCGCGGTACGTGTTCCAGTCTTCGATCGAGCGCTGAACGGCGAATAAAAACATCGCGCCGAGCACGATGACGACGACCGCTAACGTCGCGAGAAACGAGAGAAATGTCCGCGAGAAAAGTGTCTTCACGGCGTCTTCAATCCTATCACGGTGAAATACCTACAAAACGATAGCCGTATCCGCGCACGGTCTCTATCCAGTTGTGGTCGCCTAACTTTCCGCGCAGATTTGCGACGTGCGTGTCGACCGTCCGTGCCGATCCGTCGTGCATGTACTCGAGGCACTCGCCGAGAATCGCGTTGCGCGACACGACGCGCTCGGGGTTCCGCGCGAGAAACGCGAGGATTCTCCACTCAAAGTCGGTAAGGGTGAGTTCACGCTCGTCGATATGGACACGGTGCGTTGCCGGGTCAATCTCGAGGATCGAGCCGGCGAGTTCGCGGCGGATCGTGCTCTCGGTCTCTTCGTCGACGTTAGTGCGGAGCCGGCGAAGAAGCGCCTTCACGCGAAGAACAAGCTCCTTCGCGGAGAAAGGCTTCACGACGTAGTCGTCGCCGCCGAGCTCGAAGCCTGTGATCCTGTCGGACTCGGCGTCCTTCGCTGTCAAGAACACGATCGGAACGTCGGATTTCTCGCGTATTCTCCTCGCGAGATGAAATCCGTTTCCGTCCGGGAGCATGATGTCGAGGATGATCGCGTCCGGCGGCGTGCGCGCAAACGCGTCGATGACCCCCGACATCGCCTCAAACTGATGGACCTCGTACCCTTCGATCTGAAGGTACTCGGTTACCGCTTCTCGGATGAGCGCGTTGTCTTCGACGATGAATATTCGCGGTGTGATCAGCGTCCTCCCGTGTACACAATCTCCCGGATCGATATCGCCTTTCGAGTCGTCGTCGAGGTGTCGCCGCGGCGGACCGTCTCGGTGCTTTTTCTCGTCGTCCACGTGCCGAACTCGTCGTACTCGTATAAGTGGCTGCGCTCGTGAACGGCGTTCTCGGCTGTGCGCGTCTCGGTCTCGAGCACGATACTCCCGAACCTGTCGTACTGTAACGTTCGTCTTCCGCGGGTGTTCCCATCCGCGTCGGTTACTTCGATCACGACCGGGCGTCCGGCTAAATCGTATTCGTACGATACTTTCTCGAACGTCGAGTCGAGTTCATCGGTGTGGCTTTCAGATATCAGGCGACCGGCGTCGTCGTACACTTCGGTAACGCGTTTCAAAAGGCGACCGTCGTGGTATCGGATCGTCCACCGGATTTCCTTGCCGTCGCGCAGGTACGAGTGCGACTTGCGGAACAGAACGTCGCCGTTCGCGTCGAGGACGGTCTCGGTGTCTACGCGGTCATTGACATACGTGTACGTGGTCTTCTGGTCGACTTCGTCGCCGGCCGCGAACGACACCTCTTTTACGATCCGGCCGTGATCGTCGCGCTCGTACTCGTACGCCCAGAGGCTCTCAGATTCGCTGTTGAACGCCGCGTGCCGCATCAGGCGGCCCGAGCCGTCGTACCGAAAATCGCTCTTCCACTGGAGACGCCCGTCGGGGTGGTACAGACATCGCTCCGATGGGCGTCCATCGGGGTGGAAAACGATTCGCTCGCGGAGAACGCGGCCCGGATCTTCCGGTGCCGGCACAAGGATCTGCTCGAACACCGTCAACTCGACCACGGGCCCCCGAATCCCGCGTGATTCGGCGGTCGGCAGCTCGGTGCCCTGCGCCGCACGCCCGAGGATCATCACTGTTATCAGAAGTACTGTTCTTTTCACAACTGGGAGTCTTCCCGTTACTCGGCGAACGCCTTCGGCCCCGTGCCCTGCGCGCGATCTCGTCGATGAGTTGGAATCCCCGCGCCGTATACGCTATACTACCCCAGTAGAGCGCAACGATCAAGTTATCGTGCAAACCATGAACCGTGGCTGAAAAAGAATGACGACCGAGGCGAATGTCTTCAAAACCGCGACTCTCAGACTCGACGGTATTGCCGTTACCGCGCGCGTCCGCGTAGCGATGCCGTGGGTTCTCACCGTGTCGCTTTCCGGGTATCTCGACATCAAGAACACTCCGGTGTTCGCGCGCACGGTCGAGCAGATCCTCAACGAGTCCCCGCATATCACGCACATCGTGTTTGACCTCGGCCGGGTGACGTACATCTCTTCGACCGGGATTGGAGCGTTCACGCAGATCCTCGTTTCCACAAAGAATCTCAACACCGAGATGACGTTGTACAAGCCGCACGACAACGTTCGCCTGGCTTTTGAGGCGTTGGGTTTTGCCTCGTTCTTCTCGATTGTCGACGACGAGAAAACGCTCGCGAAAAGAGTAATGCCGGGTTCGGGAGCGTTTAATTGATACTCACGCCGAGAGGTTCTCCGTTTCTGCCCAAATCATGAACAGCCAAGCGGATCGTCGAGAAATTCTGAGCGATACTCTGAAATCCCGCCGCGCGGTGGTGATCGGTACGCCCGGGAAAGCCGCCGAGCGGCTCTCAGAAGCCGTCGCGGAACGACGTATCTCGGTTCGGACCGCGTCCGAAGTCGCGGTCGCGACGCGCGAGCACGCCGGTTCGCCCTGCATGATTTTTCTTTTGTGCGACATTCGCACCGATCGGCTTGTCGCCGCCGTTCGGAGAATTCGTTCCGCGACGAACGGTGATATTCCGACGGTCGTCGTGTACGGCTCCGAAGACGGCGCACCGGCGGCCGTGATCTGCGACTCGATCGACGCCGGAGCCGACGAGTATCTTGACTCCCGGAGCTCCGACGCCGCTCTCTGCGCCTCGGTCCACGCGATCGTGCGTCATGCGGAGACACGCGTACAGAATCTTGTACAAGACGAGAATCACCGTTCGTTCCTCCGGAACTCGTTCGATATGGCGTACGACTGCACTGCCGAGGATATGGTCACGGATATCAACGCGGTCGGAATCGAACTACTCGGGCTTGAATCGGCCGATCAGATCGTCGGACACTCGATTACCGAGTACTATGCGGGCCCACAAGACCGTGACCATTTTCGGCGCCTCATGGCCGAGTCGGGATTTGTGCGGGATTTTGAGGTCGTGATGCTACGGCGCGACGGTCGGAAGCTTTTTACGCTGGAGACGGCGGTCGCGTCGTACGAGACCGACGGCGCAATTATCGGTTACCACGCGCGTGTGAAGGACATCACCGAGCGCGTACGGTCGCAGAAGCAGCTCATGCAGATGAATATCGAGCTCGCCGAGGCAAACCGCAAACTCAAACTCGCCCAGTCGAGCCTTGTTCAGCGTGAGAAACTCGCGTCGGTCGGGCAGCTAGCCGCCGGGCTGGCGCACGAGGTGAACAACCCCCTTGGATTTGTGAAGAGTAATCTTGAGAGTGCGCGCGACCATTTCGGGAGACTCACGAAGTACCTCGACGGGATCGAAGCGATCGCGCGCGAGCGAGCCGCCCGACGCGTGACGGCGCTTCGCGAGGCAGCCGCGGTAGCGTACCTGCTCGAGGACACGGACGCGGTCTTTGCCGAGTCGACTATCGGCGTCGACAGGATCGCGGCGATCGTCGACGGACTGAAGACTTTCGCGCGATACGGAGTCGAGGAAAGCCTCGTCGAGTACGACATCAACTCCGCGGTCGACGCGACGTTGGCGATCTGCAGAAACGAGTTCCGCAACGGAATCGAAGTGCGACGTGATCTCGCTCGTGTCCCTCCTGTGCCGTGCCGTCCGGGCCAGATTAACCAGGTCGTTCTCAATCTCGTTCTGAACGCGACGTACGCGCTGAGAACATCGAGTACAAAACGGATCGAGATCAAAACACGTCTGAGCGACGGCTACGTCGCGTGCGAGGTCTCCGATACGGGGTGCGGCATGCCGGACGACGTTCGCAAGAGAGTTTTCGATCCGTTCTTCACGACTAAGCCTGCGGGAGAGGGAACCGGGCTTGGTCTCAGTATTTCGTACGACATCGTCGTCAACAAACACGAAGGGCGGATGAGCGTGACGTCGAGCCCCGGCGACGGCTCGACGTTCTGGTTTTGTTTGCCGTTGCGGGGGCCCCGGTGACGGGCGCGGTGAGAAACCGGCCGGCGCATCGCGGTCCGACCGTGCCGCGGCTTGTGTTTGTCGACGACGATGTGCACGTGCTCAAGGCGATCGAACGCCAATTTCGGTTCGAGCCGTTCCACGTGCAGACCTTCACGGATCCGGACGAAGCGCTCGATAACCTCTTCAATCGTCGCGCGCACGTCGTCGTAACCGACCTCAAAATGCCGTCGATGACCGGACTGTCGTTGCTCGAGAGAGCCGAGGAGTACGACCAGGACACCGTCCGTATCGTGTTGTCGGCGTTTGCCGACCGTGAGTCGCTGCTCGGCGCGATCAACACGGGGCTCGTGCACCGGTACATCGTCAAGCCGTGGGACGCGGTCGAACTCAAAGCGGCCGTCCGTCAGGCGATCGATCTGCACGAGCTCCGCGCCGAACGGCGTCGGCTTTTGGCCGAACTCGAGCATCATAATCGCCTTCTCACCGAGCAGGTCGGGCAACGCGAACAGCAGCTGTTGGCGATCACGCGGAGCGCCGAGATCGGGCGGTACGCGTCGCAAATCGTGCATAACCTGAAGGTTCCGATTCAGTCGATCGGCGGCGCGGTCGCGGTCGCGCGGGTGGCGCTCGACACCGAGTCTCCTGATACCGAGCAGCTCGATGCGTGCCTCACGGTGATCCTCGATGCCGCGCGCGACGTTCAGAACACTGTGGGAAGCGTCATCCAACACACGCACGATGATTCGTTTTTCGCGCCGGTGGACGTTGAGTTGAGCGAAGTCGTGCGCGAATCGTTGCGATTCTTTGAGTTCAACCCCGCCTTCGCCGCAATACCCGAGAAGACCGTGAACCTCGCGGACGATTTGCCGACGATTCGCGGAAATCACGGGCATTTCCGGCAGATTGTCGACAATCTCGTGAAAAACGCGATCGATGCGATGGAGAACACCGAGCGAAAATCGATCGTGATCGAGACGTACCGCGAAACCGCGTCGGTCGTTTTTGCGGTCGACGACTCGGGCACCGGCATTCAATACGAGTACCTCGAGGAACTGTTCTCGCCGTACTTCACGACGAAACCGCCCGGAAAGGGTACCGGCCTCGGGCTCGCCAGCGTCAAGGCGCTTGTCGAGTCGTACGGTGGGGAGATCTCTGTGCAGACGCACGTCGGTTTGGGTTCACGGTTTTCCGTCTCGCTCCCGATCATCCCCGCCGAGACCTGATGCCGATCGGTACTCGGCGAGAACGGCTTCGGCCTCGGCGTAGTTGAACGTTCTGTTCAAACGATCGCGCAGCCTCGCCGCGTCGTCGAACCCCGTGAGGTAGACCTTGTAGAACCGCTTCAGCACCTCGTAGTTCCTTCGGCCGTTCCAGATCTCGCGATGCAGTGCAATGTGACGTTCGAGCAACGCGAGTTTTTCCTCGCTCTGCGCCGAATAAAAACGTCCCGATCTGCCTCGCGTATCAAAGAAGAACGGATCGCGGAAGATCGCACGGCCGACCATCACGCCGTCTATGCCGTACTTCCGGCAGCGAGCGGGAATATCGTGCGCGGTCATCACGTCGCCGTTTCCGATCACGAGAGTCTCGGGTGAGACCTCGTCGCGGATCCTCGCCGCACGCGCGATCTCGTCCCAATCCGCCTCACCCTCCGAGAGTTGGCTTGCGATTCGCCCGTGGACCGTAAGCGCCGCAAATTTGCGCCGGAGAAGTGCCCCGATCCATTCATCGGTCACGACGCGGTCGAATCCGATGCGCGTCTTGACCGAGACCGGCGTCTCGCCGGCCGCTTCCTGAACCGCCGCAATGATCTCGAGCGCGTGTCCGGGTTCACGAATCAGCGCCGAACACGCGCCGGTTTTTTTGATCTTCTTGACCGGACAGCCCATATTAATGTCGATCCCGTCGAACCCCATCTCGCGAACTTTGAGCGTCGCGCGAAAGAACTGCTCGGGGTCGCGCCCCCAGATCTGAACGACGAGCGGGCGCTCCTCGTCGGTAAACACGAGACGCGGCGCGGTCGATTTCTTCTTGCGCCCGACGATGTGCGCGACGTGCGTAAACTCGGTGAAGAACACGTCGGGACGGCCGCACGACGCGACGATCCGCCTGAAGACCGAGTCGGTTACGTCCTCCATCGGCGCGAGCGCGCGAATCGGTGTCCGAAGCTGCGCCCAGAACCCCTTTGGAACGCTCAGTGTCGCGCTGGACGGTGTTTCAGTATCGTTCATCCGGCGGAGTGTAACACGCAGTGCGCGTCGATGTCGCCTCGCTGCTGTTGCGCCTGTCCGACGATCGGTGGTATTTTTTCGGGACTCAAGGAGTGAGTGCATGAAAAACCAACTACGCAGTAACGACAATACCTTCGGTCGCCGGATGGCCGGTGCGCGCAGCCTCTGGCGCGCGAACGGGATGACCGACGAGCAGTTCGGGAAACCGATCATCGGGATCGTCAACTCTTTCACGCAGACCGTGCCGGGCCATGTGCATCTGCACGAGATCGGCCAACACGTGAAGAGAATTATCGAGCGCCACGGCTGCTTTGCGGCGGAGTTCAATACTATCGCGGTCGACGACGGCATCGCGATGGGCCACGACGGGATGTTGTACTCGCTGCCGTCGCGCGATCTCATTGCCGACAGCGTCGAGTACATGGTGAACGCGCACAAGCTCGACGCGATGGTGTGCATCAGCAACTGTGACAAAATCACTCCGGGAATGCTTCTCGCGACGATGCGGCTGAATATTCCGACGGTTTTTGTGTCCGGTGGCCCGATGGAGGCGGGCGTCGTGAACGGGAAGAAGTACGACCTGATCGACGCGATGGTGATGGCGGGCGACGACTCGGTCTCAGACGAGGAACTGTCCGAGATCGAGAAAATGGCGTGCCCGACGTGTGGCTCGTGCTCCGGGATGTTCACCGCGAACTCGATGAACTGCCTGAACGAAGCGATCGGCCTCGCACTCCCGGGCAACGGAACGATCGTCGCGACGCACCGCACGCGGACAGAGCTGTTCGAAGCGGCGGCCGAGCGCATCGTCGAGATCGCGCACGAGTACTACGTTAACGGCAATGACGCGGTGCTGCCACGTTCGATCGCGAGCAAAACGGCTTTCACGAACGCGATGGCGCTCGACATCGCGATGGGCGGATCGACAAACACGGTCCTGCACCTCCTCGCGATCGCGAACGAGGCCGGAGTCGATTTCACGATGAAGGACATCGATGAGATCTCGCGTCGCGTCCCGTGTCTCTGCAAAGTCGCGCCGAGCTCGGCGTACCACGTCGAGGACGTCAACCGCGCCGGCGGGATCCTCTCGATCATGGGAGAACTCGATCGAATCGGGCTGCTCGACACGACGGTTCGTCGCGTCGACGGGCTCACACTCGCCGAGGCGCTCGACAGATACGACATCGTGCGGCCGTCGGTGACCGCGGATGCGCTCGGCCGCTCTGCCGCGGCTCCGGGTGGAAAACGCACGACCGTGATGGGCGGCCAGGAGGCGCGGTATCGGGACCTCGATACCGACCGCGCGAACGGCTGCATCCGCGACGGCGCTCACGCGTACTCTGCCGAGGGTGGCCTCGCGGTGCTGTACGGAAACATCGCCGAGTCCGGGTGCATCGTGAAGACCGCCGGCGTCGATCCGTCGGTGTACTCGTTCGCAGGTGTCGCGCGCGTGTTCGAGTCGCAGGACGAAGCGTGCGAC
>PXBQ01000494.1 GCA_003566875.1 Spirochaetaceae bacterium
GAAAGCAGTGCAAAACCACGCGCGCCGAGTTCGACGGCCTGAGGAATCGCACCGACGACGGCCGCGACCGCGCGTTTGCGCTCGCTTTCATCGAGGCTATTGAGATCAAGTTTCTGCGTGAGAAGCACCGGCTGCGCGCCGAACGCGATCGTCTTCCCGGACTTCTCGACCGCCCGTGCGATCTCGGCGCGCTGCGCCGCGTCCTTCACCCACGACATCTCGATCGCGTCGAAGTACGGATCATCGAGCACGGTCCGGACGCCCGAAAAGTCGCCCTCGCCGCCGATACAGTCCTTCCACAACATAAAGTGCACGATACCGATTCGCGCGTACTCCTGAATCGAACCTTTCATTTTTTTCCTCCTGGATTGAACTCAGTGATTCAGGAATCAATTCTATACGGCCTTGCCTGAATACCCAAGCCCCCATCGATACTGAGGATCTGCCCGGTCATGAAACTCGAGTCGTCACACGCGAGGAAAACGGCTGCACCGGTGACGTCCTCCGGAATCCCGATGCGCACGATAGGCGTCGCGAAGTCCTTCGGCTCGGCCCGACGGATCGTCTCATCATCCGGGCGATTCACGACGATTCCCTGAATCGACGCGGGGCTGATCGCGTTGACACGGATGCCGTGCGGTGCCAACTCGACGGCGAGCGCCCGGGTCAACGCCTCGATACCACCTTTACACGCGTCGTACGCGGCCATACGGCGGTGAGCGCGCGTCGCTCCGATCGACGAGAAGTTGATTATCGTTCCCGATCCCTGCTCCTTCATGAGGTCGACGGCGCGAGTCGTCGTGAGGTAAACGCTCGTGAAGTTATTCACGACGACTTCATCCCAGAACGAGCGGTCGTACTCGAGAAACGGCTTTTGGCACGTTGTCCACGCGGCGTTGTTTACGAGGATGTCGACGGCGCCGAAGCGCGAGACGGCTGTCTCGAAGAGCTCGTCAAGATGCCGCTCGTCGGTCACGTCTCCCTTCAGGATCACGAGGTTGTCTTTGTCGGTCTCGTTTATCTCGTCGAGTACGTCGTACAGGTACGACTCGGTCCGCCCATTGGTCACCACCTTCGCGCCTTCAGACAAGTATCGTTTCACGATCGCCTTTCCGATTCCACGCCCACCGCCGGTAATGATCGCGACTTTGTCGATCAGTTTCATTTGTGAACCCCCGTACGGCTCAGCTTGAGGATAACGGCGTTCTGCGGCTCGATTGTCGCGGTCAGGCGAGAACTGTCGAGTGCGACGGCCTCACCGCCATGCCACAGACGACCTTCTATCTCAAATGAAAAACTCAACGCAACGGTAGACGTTGTGATCGCCGAACCGTAGTTGAACAACCAGAGGTAGACGGCGTCGTCCGTCTCGGAAAGCCGTGAGTAAACGGATCCCGTCGCCGTAACTGCCGGGACACGGCCGGTCCGCGCGAAAAGGCGGAGGAAAAACTGCCGATTGGCGGCCTCCTCCTTGTTCTGGTATCCGTACGACGGATACGTGCCGATCAAAATCGCGCGTCCGTCGCCATACGTGTTTTCGACGGCTGCAGAGCTTCCGTCGGAGTACCGTCCGATCTCGGTTCCGGTCGTCGTTGAGTACGCCTGCCTGAAGATGCCTCCCCGGATTGTCCCGTTCTCGAAGGCGAATGTCGTATCGTCGGCGATGTCCGGCATGAACTCGACGGATTTTTGGGAACAGCCGAACAGCGTATCGAGCGAGTGACCGGGTTGGACCGTGCCGATCGAGCCACGGTCACCGAAGTACGCCGGGCAACCCTCAGATACCAGTACCCCACCGCGCTTCACCCACGCGATCAGACGTTCAGCGTGCCTGCTTTCAATCATGATCGGGTACGGCAGATAAAGAAAATCGTACTCGTCGATATCGTCGATCAGAACCCAGTCCGCTTGGATGTTATTGTCGAAGAAACCACGGTAGGCTCCCCACATCGCTTCCGCGTACCGGTCATAGTCGTTTTCCTGCGAAAGCAGATAACTCATCATCTGCGCCTCTCGCACAACGACGATCCCAACCTGTCCGCGAATCGGCTTCGATTTCATCAAGTCGCGCTGTCGAGGATCGTTTGCCCAGTTCGCGATCGTACTCGCAACTTCCGACCGGTCGGTCCGCGATCCGTCCATTTCGTACGGACCGAAAGCACCGAACAGCGGCCCGTCGAGTAACGGACGCCAGCGTGGAAAGAGAATACCCCGAGCGCCGCCGGCAAAAGAGATCAAATTCCACAACCGGATATTTTCCGCGGTTGTGACTCGGCCGTCTTCGGGCGGTCGTCCGATGACTTGCGGTTGCATCCAGAGCGGTCCACCTTGCGCTTCCGCGTGCCAGAAGGGTTTCCCGCGTGCGCCGGCGCGCGTCAGGTCGACCGCTTGCCACGCCTTCCAGAACGCAGCGCCTTTTCGCGACGGCGCCCACGTGAAGCCGTACAGCTCGACCTTTGACGCGGCTAGCCATTCATCCGATCCGGATGGTCCCATGTTCACGAGGCTGCTCGCGGTACCGTGGGCGGAAATGAGGCAGTCCTGATCGACCTGCCGTATCAGATCGACGCGCCACTGCATTTGATCGTGGAAGTTGATACGACGAAACTCGAGCCAGTCCAGACACTCCGGGTACGGCCCGAGCGTGCGCGGAATCTCGACGTCGCCCCACTCGGAGTAGCTGTAACGATTCCAGGTCTTGTTCAGGACGGCGAGGTCGCGGTACTTGGCTTTCAACCACTCGCGAAATTTTTCGGCGGTATGGTCGCAGAAGCA
>PXBQ01000416.1 GCA_003566875.1 Spirochaetaceae bacterium
ATTTTGTTTAGGAGTTCTTGATGGCGATAACGAAAGAAATGAAACAGGCAGTCGTACAAGAGTACGGCAAAGATGAGAAGGATAGCGGACGGACGGAAGTTCAGATCGCGCTTTTGTCACAAAGAATCACCGAGCTCACAGAGCATTTTCGTGTCCACAAAAAAGACCATCATTCGAGGCGTGGACTGCTGATGCTCGTCGGACAGCGACGACGCCTTTTGGATTATCTCAAGAAAAACAACCTCGAGGGCTACCGGGAACTAATTCAGAAACTCGGCATCCGGAAGTAACCGCGACAGAACCAAATCGCGACAGAACCAAATAAGGACTAAGAATGCATCAGGTAAAACTCAAAATCGGCGACCATGACCTTGTTCTCGAAACCGGTCGGCTTGCCAAACAGGCAAATGGAGCCGTTTTCGCGAAGTACGGCGAATCGGCCGTTCTCGCTACGGCGTGCTGCTCGTCGAAACCGGTTGTCGGTCTTGACTATGTTCCCCTCCAGGTCGAGTACAACGAGAAATATTACGCAGCGGGAAAAATTCCCGGCGGCTTTTTCAAGCGCGAAGGCCGGCCTAAAGACAAGGAAATCCTCGTTTGCCGGTTGATCGACCGCCCGATGCGGCCGCTCTTCTCGAAAAAATTCGCGCGAGATATACAGGTAGTACCGACGGTCATCTCTACCGATCTCATCAACCCGCCCGACGTGCTCGCTATGGTCGCATCATCCGCCGCAGTGACAATATCGGATATTCCGTTCGACGGACCGGTCGGAGCTGTTCGCGTCGTTCACGTCGACGGAACGTTCATCGTGAACCCGACCTTTGTCGAGATCGAAAAGGCGGAACTCGAGATCATCGTTGCGGGTACCGAGGACGGCATAACGATGGTCGAAGGCGGCGCCCTCGAGGTTTCAGAGGACATCATGGTCGAAGCTATCGAGAAAGCTCGTGGAACGATCATCGAAATCTGCCGTGCTCAGCGCGAACTCCAGAAACTCGCGGGCAAAGAGAAGCTTGCGTTTCCGGAAAATGACGATACGCTCGGAATCGAAAGTGACTTGCGCGCGTTTGCCGAACCAATGATGGACGCAGCGTGCCTCGTCCCGGGCAAGATGAACCGAAGCGCGGCGATCCAGGCCGTCTCAGTCGAAGCGCTCGAGAAGTTCCAGGATTCGATTCCCGAAGAAAAAGTGAAACTTTTCCACGCTTTCATGGAGGACCTCGAACGCGAGGTCGTTCGACGCTCGATCATCGAGCGCAAGGTCCGAACCGATGGACGCGCGCCCGATGAAATTCGCCCAATTACGTGTGAAGTCGACATTCTTCCACGGACGCACGGATCGGCGTTGTTCACACGCGGCGAGACCCAGGCGCTCGCGATCGCAACACTCGGCACCGTGTACGACGAACAGATAATGGACGACATCGACGGTGACCGCCGCGAACACTTTATGCTGCACTACAACTTCCCGCCGTTCTCGGTCGGTGAGACCGGACGGATGGGCACCGGCCGCCGCGAGATCGGTCACGGACACCTCGCTCAACGTGCCCTCGCGATGATGGTGCCGGACAAAGCATCGTTCCCGTACACGATTCGCCTCGTGTCGGAAATTCTCGAGTCGAACGGTTCGTCGTCGATGGCCACGGTCTGCGGTGGCGCACTCGCTTTGATGAACGCGGGCGTACCGCTTAAAAAACCGGTTGCCGGAATTGCGATGGGCCTTGTCCAGGAAGGCGAGAACAACGTCGTCCTGAGCGATATTCTCGGTGAAGAGGATCATCTCGGTGACATGGACTTCAAAGTTGCCGGAACAAGCGACGGCATCACCGCGTTCCAGATGGACATCAAGATCAAGAACGTCGCCGCCGACGTGATGAAAACCGCTCTCGAGCAGGCGCGCCGAGGCAGACTACACATTCTGTCGATCATGGCGCAAGCGCTCGACAAACCGCGTGAGACGCTTTCGGAGTTCGCCCCGCGCATAATTTCGTTTAACGTTGATCCCGAGAAAATCGGACTCTTGATCGGTCCCGGTGGAAAGACGATCAAGGGTATCCAGGAGAAACACGGCGTCAACGTCAACATCGACGATAGCGGCTTGATCACGATCTACTGCAAAGAAAAGGCCGGAGCCGAGCAGGCGAAGAATGCGTTCCTCGGTATGTTGGAAGAACCCGAGATTGGACGCACGTACGAAGGGGTCGTACGACGTATCGTCGACTTCGGCGCGTTCATCGAGTTCCTGCCGGGAAAAGAAGGGCTGTGTCACATCTCGAAGATGGCCGACCATCGCATCAACGCGGTGAGCGACGTCCTTCAGATGAACCAAACGGTCCCCGTGAAAATCATCGAGATTGACAAAATGGGGCGCGTTAACTTGAGTCTGATTTATGAAGGATCCGACTCGAATACCGGTTCTGGACGGTACGAAGGCCGACGCGACGATCGCCCACGATCGGGAGGCCGGTCTCAAGACTCGCGGTGACCCGCGCGGCGGTTATTTGGTACGCAGGAGGAGCGGCGCCGTGACGGTTGAGCTTCCTGGGCAGTTCCCGAACGGGAACATACCACGATACGCGACGGACGGGTCGGCGGGCGCCGACATTTCGGCTTCCGCGGAAGTCGTTCTTCCACGGGGTGGGCGCGCGCTGGTTCCGACCGGCATCCGCCTTGCCATCCCGAACGGTTTTGAGGGCCAGATCCGTCCGCGATCCGGCCTCGCGTTGAAACACGGAGTCACGGTGCTCAATGCGCCGGGCACGATCGATTCCGACTACCGTGGCGAGATCAAAGTACTTCTTGTGAACCTCGGCGAGCACGAGTACACAGTGCGCGAGGGTGACCGAGTAGCTCAACTGATCGTCGCACCGTGTGTTCGAGTCAAGTTTGGAGAGGCGTTGATTCCCGAATCCGACCGAGGTACCGGCGGGTTTGGGTCCACCGGTTCGTAATAGATTCATGAAACGCTCGTACGTCCGAATATCATCGTACGTCTCGCGAGAATTCCTGCTCTCGTTCGCCGTGGCGTTTCTTTTTTTCTTCGTCGTTTTTTTTGTGAACCAGATTCTTGTACTTGCCGAAGAAATCCTCACAAGAAAGGTTCCACCGCGTTACGTCGCTCTTCTCATTCTGTACTCGATGCCGTCGATCATCGCGCTTTCATTCCCGTTCGGTACGCTTCTCGGTGCGCTGATGGCCTTGGGGCGCATATCGTCGCAGAATGAAGTTGTCGCAGCGCAAGCATCGGGGATCCCTCTGAGACGACTTTTCTACCCGTTCGCGTTAATCTCACTCGGGTTGTTCGGCGTTTCATTTATGATGAACGATTACTTCTTGCCGGTCGGTGCGATCAATTTTTCGCGACTGTACCGCGAACTCGTATACTCCAACCCGGAGCTGGAACTCGAGCCGTACAGCGTGAAGGAGTTCGATGACAATATTCTGATTCCGGGCGCGGTGTCGGGATCGACAATCGAAGACCTCATCATCATCAGGCGTGACGGGGACCGAAAAACCGTTTTCTCTGCGGGGACGGCGGTTCTCGGCGGAGATTCGGACTCGGGCGTGATCTCTCTCGAAATGAACTCGGTATTCAGCCAGACGCCCGGTGAGGACGCCCAGGAAGAGTTCGAGTTTTTCCGTGCGGCGTCGATGACGTACAATATTCTTTTGCGAGATATCACCTTTTCGGTGCGCAGTTTGGGAGCGCGCGAGATGAGCTCGTATGACGTTTACCAACGCATTCTCGATCGCGCGGCGACGCTGGAACAACGCCGGCACGAGCACGCCGTCGGGATCGCCAGGCGGCGGCTGATTCTCGCGGCGGAGTACGATCGAGCGATTCGCGCGATACTCGACGGACGCACCGATATCGCGTCGGCTCGGCCGATTCTCGAGACGCCGAGCAGGGATCTCGCGCGCGAAGTTGCGCGCACCGTGAACGACCGCACGCTCCAGATCTACCGCATCGAGTTCCACAAGAAAATCGCGATTCCGTTCGCGTGCATCACGTTTGTTTTGTTCGCGTTTCCCGTGGGAATCACGACGAGCAAATCGAGTCGAATGGTCGGATTCGGGGTTGGAATACTGGTTTGCGTCGTATTCTGGGCTTTGCTGATCGGAGGCGATTCACTCGGGACACAAAACCTTGATTTTTCTCCCGCTTTGGCGATGTGGTTTCCGAACATCGTAGTGTTTTCAGCCGCGGCTGTGACCGCGTTTTTCAGGTTTCGCCGATGAGGTCGTGCCGTACTTTGTACTCCATGACGATGCGTTCGTTCTTCCCGGTTCTCTTCGGGGGAACGGCACTCTTTGCGCTTATGATCCATCTTCTTGAGTTGTTCACGAACCTCGTCAGATACCTCAACCTGGAAGTTCCGTTTCAACAAATCGCACTGGTCCATTGGTTGTACCTCCCGAAAAGCATCATGTACGCCGTCCCGATTGCGGTGCTCTTTGCGGTATCGTTCACGATGGGGACGCTATACGCCAATAATGAGTTGATCGCCGTGTTCAGCGCGGGCGTCCCGCTGCGGCGATTCGTGCGTCCGTTTCTCGTGTTCGGGATACTCATCAGTATCGGAGCTTTTTACTTTGAGGACCACGTGGTAATCCGGACGCAAATGCAGAAGACCGAGCTCTCCCGAAGTTTGTTGCGTGTCTCGGCAACTATGAGCAACACGAATGTAACCGTACTCGACAACGGAGGTCGTCATGTGTATCACGCCGAACACTACAACGATCAAACCCGCACATTGACAGGTTTTCTTTTTCTCGAACGACTCGACGATTCAACTATCTCGCGACGCATCGACGCGGGGCGCGCAGTTTGGGAGAACGGTGTCTGGATGTTGTTCAACGCTGTCGTTTTTCGGCCGGAAGCAGACAACCCCAGGTCTCCGGACTCCGGCTCACGCGAATTCTTCGACCGTTTGACAGTTCCTGAGCTCGCCGCAGCGCCGAGTGTTTTCCGCCGTCGTACCGCGCGCGTCGATGAGATGCCCCGCGATGACGCGCGGATCTGGATCGAGTCTCTGCGTCGTGCGGGATTGCCGTACCGGAACCACCTGACGGAGTATTATTCGCGGTACTCGTACGCGGCAACGCCATTTATCGTCGCGTTGATCTCGAGCGGCCTCGGAGGCAAATTCAAGAAAAACGTGTTGCTCATGAGCCTCTTGGTTTCGTTGTGTTTTGCGGTGGTGTACTACATAACAGGGATGCTCGGTACCCTCGCGGCTGCGGCCGGTCTGATTACGCCGGTTATCGGCGCGTGGGCGGGTGTCGCGATTTTTGTCGTCGTCGGAATGCTTCTCTTCAAAGCCTCGAGGAATTGATGAACTCGACGAACCATACCACGAACGACGGTATCCAGGGCTTTTTTTCGGTCTCGACGAACGACCGAGAAAGCGCCGCACGGTGTGGCACGCTCAACCTTCCGCACGGAACGATCGAGACCCCGGTCTTCATGCCGGTCGGCACACAATCGAGCGTGAAGGGGCTACTACACCGCGATGTCTCGGATATCGGGTTCTCGCTTATCCTCTCGAACACGTACCACCTTTTTTTGCGCCCCGGCATCGAGGTCATCCGGCGGTTCGGTGGACTCCACAGCTTTTGCGCGTGGGACGGCAACATACTGACCGACTCCGGGGGGTACCAGGTTTTCTCGCTCGCGGCGTTCCGGAAAATATCCGACGACGGAGTCACGTTTCGTTCGCACATCGACGGTCAAACGTTTCACCTGACACCCGAGACCGTCTTTGCGATCCAGCGTGATCTCGGAAGCGATGTGCAGATGGCGCTCGACGTCTGTACGGCGCCCGACGTTTCCCGAAAAGAGGCCGAGAGCGCATGCCGCATCACAACTGCGTGGGCAAGACGCGCTGCCGAATCGTGGCGAGCCGATCGCGAATCCGGAACAAGCTCGTATCGTGGCGCTTTATTCGGAATAGTGCAGGGGAATTTCCATGAAGACCTGCGAACACGCAGCGCCGAGGATATCGGCGAGCTCGATCTGCCGGGTATCGCGATCGGCGGACTCTCGGTCGGCGAGAGTCCCGAGCAGTTCGAACATTTCTTGAAATTCACCACCCAAAAACTCCCGAGTCATACCCCACGGTACGTGATGGGCATCGGCACGCCCGACTATATCTTCGCCGCGGTCGAAGCCGGAATCGACATGTTCGATTGTGTCTTTCCGACGCGTACGGCTCGAACCGGTGCGGCGATGGTCCCCGACGGGCGCCTCGTCTTGACACACGCGAAACACGCCGACTCGACCATTCCGATCGAAGACGGATGTCCGTGTATCGCGTGCCGCCGTTACTCGCGCGCGTATATTCGGCATCTGCTCAAGGCCGGCGAGATGCTCGGCCCGATCCTCTTGACGTTCCATAATCTCACGTTTATGGCACGACTACTCGAGTCGATCCGCGCGAGCATCCGAGCAGGGCGGTTCTTGTCGTTCAAGCGGGAATTCCTTCATCGGTACTTGGCCGGGCACCGAAGATAGAATCAGGAGATCACGATCGATACACAACGCCCCGACCAAGACGCCGAGCGGGCTCCCGAAGAGCACGACGACGAAACCGCGCTGCGTCGAAGCACCGTTTCAACCTTCATAGTGATGGGGTCCACTGCCGCGTCGCGTTTGCTCGGATTTGTCCGGATAGCCGTAGTATCGGCTGTTTTTGGAGGGTCGGGCGAGGCGGATGTTTTGAACCTTGTGTTCAATATCCCGAACAACCTTCGTAAGTTGATGGCCGAAGGCGCGCTCTCCTCGGCGTTTATCCCGGTTCTGTCCGGCGCGATCGTAACCGACGCGAGCGGAGACAGTTCACGACGCATCGTACGCGCAATACTCGGGTTTCAGTTCGTGGTGCTCGTACCGTTCTTGTTGGTGTCGGTTTTTTTTGCGCAGCCGATCGTCGACATTGTCTTGAACTTCCCCGATCCCGACAAACAAGCGATGGCGGGAGAGCTTTATCGTTGGCTGATCCACTATCTCTTGCTGATAAGCGTAAGCGCGGTGTTGATGGGAACCGCGAATGCACACGGGAAGTTTCTGATCCCTGCCGTGACACCGATTCTTTTTTCGGTTGCCGTCGTCGCCTCGATCACGATCCTTTACCGTCGGCTCGGCATCTATTCGATGGCGGTCGGTGTTCTTGTCGGTGGAATGGCGCAAGTCCTCTTTCAGCTCCCTGAGTTTCGGGCCCTCGGGTATGGTTTTCGCCTGAGTCTACGATTCAATAATCCGGAGTTCAGGACGGTTATGCGCCGATGGCTGCCCGTGGTCGCTACCTCGCTCGTGTACATCGTGAATCAACAAGTGGCTCTCAACTTTGCGAGCGGCCTCGAAGACGGCAGTGGATCGGCGGTGACGAACGCGTTAACCTTTTGGCAACTCCCGTTCGGGATCTTCTCCGCATCGATCACAACGGTGTTATTTCCGCGGATGAGCCGTCAGTTCGCGGTCAATGACCTCGACGGTGCGCGCGAATCGGTCAGATACGGGTTTAGGTACCTGATCGCGCTACTCGTCCCGTCAGGAGCTCTCATGGCGCTCCTCAGCCATGAAATCGTCGCGGTCGCGCTGCAACGCGGAGAGTTCACGGTCGCCAACACCGCGATGACCGGACCGGTCCTGATCGCATACTCGGCGGGTCTGCTGAGCGCCGGCGCGTTCGCGTTCTTTCAACGTTTTTTCTACTCACAAGGGAATTTCCGCGTCCCGTTGATCGCGGCGTGCCTCGCGTTTGTTGTGGATATCTCGTTCGCCTTATGGTTGAAAGAGACCAGGTTGCGCGTCGTCGGTATCGCCGCGGCGAACTCGATTTCATTTACGGTTGGACTTGTGTACCTGTACTCGACGGCATCACGGAGCATCGGAAAGATCGGGCTCGTAGAAATTCTTCCGACGATCGGCAAGGTCACTCTTTCGCTTGCGCCGACGGTGACCTGGATTCTCGGGTTTCGAGCTTTGACGGGGGAGTGGTGGCGAGAGGGGAGTACATTAGGGAATTTCGCGCATCTGTGCGTTGTAGGCCTCGGCGCGATTGGAATACTCGCCTCGATGTATTACCTTCTGAAGATGGATATTGTCGACGTTATCCGACGGAAAAAGTCGGGGAAAGATACAGGGAAAGATAAATGATCTCGCGAATCCGGCACCTCTTGCGGCGTCTCACGCCGTCGATGATACTGATGCTTCTGATTCTGTCGGTGGGACCGCTTCTCGCCGACGAGAACGGCGAACCCGCGGCCGACGAGCCTCTGGTATCGGCGCGCAACGAGTGGAGGGACATGCTTCGGTTCGGAATCGACTCCGAAGTGATCGAGCTACTTCCGACGTTGACCGAAAACCGGGAGGTTCTTCTCGAGCCCGAGGTTCTGCGTGTCTTCGAGCGAAGCATAAATCCTCGATTGCGCCGAGCCGCGCTCCGATATTTTACCGATCTCGAGTTGACCGGGGCAATTGACGCGGTCGTCGAGCTGTTGGGTGATATCCAAGACATCGCCGACGATCTCGTTCTTGACGCGATTCTTTACCTTTCGACCGTCGAAACCGACGATCGCGACGACGTCGCTGTCCTGTTCCACGAGCTCGCCCGGTCCCGTCGCGCGACCGTTGCGGGAGCCGCCGTCCGTGCTATCGGGAAGACCGGCGACGAGCGCGATGTCGATGTCTTGCTCGACCTATTCGACGAACGCACTACGCCGATCGCGGTCCGGCAGAGCCTCGTGCTCGCGTTGGGCGAACTCCGTACACCACGCGCGGTCGACCGATTGATCTCAGTGTTAGGGCGACTCGACGACGACCCGACCTTGCGTAACTACGCCGCCGACGCGTTGGGAAAGATCGGCGATGAACGAGCGGTCGACGCGCTCCGAGTATCGCTCGGCTCCCCCGATGCGCTGCACCGCGCCTATGCCGTCAACGCGCTCGGGTATTTCGACGCTCCGGAAGTACCGGACATGCTCGAAGAAGCACTGCGCGACTCGTTTTGGCGCGTTCGTGTCGCGGCACTCGATGCTGCCGGCCGGCGCAAGGAAGCCGATCTGCTACCGGCGGTGATCTACCGTGCGCGCCGAGATCCCGAAACTCGCGTCCGGCTCGACGCAATAGCGGCTATAGCTGGTATAGCGACGCCGGATGCATGGGATTTTCTTCGGTCGCAATTCGTCGACGAACGAGTAGCTCCGGACATACGTCGCGCAATCCTCCATCAACTCGTCGAGCACAATGCTGTCGAGTCGCTCCCGACGATTCGCGAAGTCGTTCAGAAGGAATGGGCATCGGAACGCCCGACTATGCTCGAGTACACGACTCGCGTTCTGTCGACCGCAAAGCTTCCCGAAGCATCGGACATCTTTGTTCGGCTACTCGATCACCCCAATTTCGTGCTCCGCATTTATGGAGTTCGTGGTATCGCCCTGAACGGGCTTGAGCAGTATAAAGACCGAATCCGCGAAATCAGCGAGAATGAAACAGAACACGCCTCGGTCCGGCGCAACGCGGCGGCGGAACTCGAACGAATGCGGTAAAACCGTTTACGCACGCGACCGGGGGATCCCGGGTCGAAACTCAGAACACCGAGAAAATGGTCAGAAAGGAGCCGCCTCGATTTTCTCGACGGTGTAGTTGTATCGGCGCTCGTTAATCACAAACGAAACATCCTCGCCCTCGGGTTTGTTGTACAGCTCCGCCCCTAACGGGGATAGGTACGAAATAACCGAATTATCGGGATCGGACTCCCATGGTCCTAAGATCGTGAACTCCTCGGTCTTTCCCGTATCGTTGTTCTTGAGCGAAATCACCGTTCCAAACGTGATGCGCGACGAGTCAACGTCCGCCTTTTTCACGACTTGTACACGATCAAGCTCTTCCTTGAGTCGAGCGACGGTCGAGTTCAACATATCCTGACGTTCTTTGGCCGCCTTATACTCCGCGTTCTCGCGAAGGTCTCCGTGCTGCAGCGCCTCGCTGATTTCCTTCGAGTTCGCAGGCACCTCGACTTCGTGAATGTGCTGGAGCTGTTTCTGTTTGTCCTCATAACTCTTCGGCGTCGCCATGAAGCCGCGGTTCACGACCTCAGTCTGTTTTTCGCCGTAGAACTTGAAATCGGGGAAGCGGTCAAGAACCTTATGTTTGAGTTCGATCAAAAGCGAAGGGTCGAGTTCGCGCACGTCGTTCACCAGAGTGTAGATCCGGTTGATCGAGTCACGATCGGCGTTTGAGAGAAACTCCATGAGGTGTCCGTCTTTGAAGAGGTAAGTGTGACACTGCCGGTTGAGCTTACGGTTGAAACTCGCGTCCTTCTTGTTCTCGATATCCCGGTACGTCAAGTCGAGCAAGTGAACCATACAGATCAGAATCTTCTCCTGATCGATCGGAAGCTCCTTGAACCACTCGTCGTCGGCCGAGCAGTTTCGGATGAGCCAGACGAACGGCTCACGCGTTTCGCGGTACGTCGAGTACGCCGCGTCGAAAATCGCCTTGAGCTGCTCGGTCTTGTCGGCTTTCTCGAGTTCGTGGATGATTTCCCGCGAAAGAAAGAACGGGAATAGACGCACAAATACGGTGGGCCAACTCTTGATGTTTCGCCGCACCTCGGCGATAAACTCTTTCTTCAGCTCGGGAAGAGCGATACGAGAGAACACGCCTTCAAGGTCGTCAATGCGCTCAAAACACGACCGGAAGTCGAGATCGACTCCGGGGCTCAGGAAAGGAAACCGCGCGGCAACATTCCGCAAAACGAGCAGGCTGCTCACACTGTACTCGTCGATTTCGCCCTCTGCCCGAAGTTGAGTCGCAAAAAAGTCGACCATCTCGCGAAAAAGATCGGAGTCTTGGCTTTCATCGGCCTCGAGTTGGTCGATGAACTCGTGAAGCGTCGTGACCTTCCCAAAGAACGACTTCTCGGCCTTGAACTTGTTGAACGTCTTTTCCGCGTACGAGATCGGCTGGTCGCGTACGACGAAACTATCGAGTTTGTTCGGGAGATTTCCAAACGCACTGTCGGTCTTCAGGATTGCGCGTGCTTTTGTGCTCCACGACGACCATTCGGACGGCGAAAGAACGGCCGGCACGAGTTCCGCTTTGATTCGTTTGATATCCGCCGCGTTGTCGAAACTTCGAATGACCGTTTGGAGAGCCCACGCAATGTCTTTTTTCACCTTGGCGTGTAGCTTCTCCTTCTTCCAGGTGCTGCGAAGAACCCAGATGTGATTCTTTGAAAGGATATCGAGCGCGCTCACAGCCATTTTCAGCGACATCGAGTGTCCCCGTTTGCGCGCGAAGTCGATTTCGACCTTGTCGTCCTTGACCGATTTGATCCGGCCGACGCCCCAGGTCCGGTGGAACACAAAATTGCCCGCGTCGAACGCGATGTGTTTCTCGAAATCCGCTATAGCATCGTGAACGTTCCGCCAGCTCTGAGTCAGATTAGACACCCGGATGTACTCATCGAGGTGACTGTGCCCGGCGAATTTACCCTGGTAGCATTCGACAATCTCTTTCCGTGCCCACGGGTTCTTTGAGTCGTACCGTAGTATTCGTTTGAGTATCTCGATTGCGGTGTCCCAGTCGGATACATCTTTGTAGTGCGGGTACAACTCTTCAAGGAGTTGTACGGCTCGTTCGTCGGAGATTGTCTTCGCGATTTTCCCTTCCGCGTGGTGAAAAAACTCCGTTTCATTCGGAGCAATCTGGATGAGCTTATGCCACAACTCTTTGACCGCGTTGAACGCCTTCTTGTTAATAAACCGGTGCAACGCTTTTTTGTAGTACTCTACACTCTCTTCGAGTTGTCCTTCCTTCTCTTTCTTCTCAGCGAGCAGTCGCACAATATCGGATTCTTCGAAGTCAACCCGAATAAGACGTTCCCAGACCGCGTGCATCTTCTCGGGTTCGTTTTCGTTGTCGTAACAGTCCGCGAGCGTACGCAGGGCGTACGTGTTTTCGCCAAACTCAAGAATGCGTTCGCACAGATACTCGACGATATTCCATTTGTGATTGTCGACGAAAATATTCACAACCGTGATCAGGTTCGTGTCGTCGATCGTCTGACGCCGAATGTTCAGAATTCCCGATACGTACAACGCGACGATGCTGTTCTTGGTATGCTGGAGGTGTTCGTCACACACTTCGAGTGCGTCGTGTTCTAATTCGCCGTCGATGATCTGCTGCAGTAAATCATCCAGTTCTTTGAAATTCGCAACCGTGTAGTTGTTCAACGTCGCACGGGTCCACTTCTCTTTGTTGAGCAGTTCGTTCAGCTGCGCGATTACCTTTTCTGCCATAGCCACACTCCTGATTCCTTCAGTTCACG
>PXBQ01000105.1 GCA_003566875.1 Spirochaetaceae bacterium
AACAGCGTCGTATTGAGATCAGCAACGGACCGGGCCCCGAGCGCGCGACCATGGCCGGTCTTTTCCGGCGTGTTGAGGTTAAAGCCGGCCGGCAGACGCGTCTTCCGGCGTTGTATTTGACAACCGCGACGCAGTGGGACGCAGCGCTCGTTCCGTACCGGGATTGGTGTGTGAACGTGTGGCCTTCGCGCGCGGATAGCGCCGAGTGGGTGAAGGACAGGAACTGGCTTTTTCACACTCTGCTCACGAACGAACGTAACACCCCAAGCGAGTCCGAGATCAAGGACGAAATCACGGCGCACGTTGAGCGGTGTCGGAGTCTCCGGACCCAGCCGGTCATCTGGATCCAGAACTGGTGGCGGAGCTGCGACCGAATCGGTGGACCGTACGGTTTCGACCATTTCCAGGGCGATTTTGATCGCGCACGGCCCGAGGCGGCGTACGCGATTCGGTACGCGCGCGAGCTTGGCGCGCGTACCTGCGTGTATCTCAACGTTACGGCGATCGGTGAGTACTCGGATTTCTACCGGCACGCCGACGAGCTCATGATCAAGAACGCGTACGGCGGCAACGTACGCAACTGGGCGTTCCCGATGATGATGTTGTGTCCGGGCGCCGCCGCGACAAAGGATTACTGGAAAGGTGTGATGTCATACCTGTTCGGTGAGTTGGGGATCGACGGCGTGTTTCTCGACCAGGCCGGGGCGGGCCACGAGGCGCCGTACTGCCACAATCCCGCGCACGGTCACGATGAGCCTGACTGTTACGGCCGCGGCATGCTCGAGCTGGTCAAAGAGATCCGGTCGACCGTCAAGAGTATTCGCCCCGAAGCGCTTGTTTTTGGAGAGCTCGCGCACGATGCGCGCACGACGTTTGTCGATTTCTGGCTCTGGCACTGGTTTTTCAGCGGACTCGATCGAGAGATCGACACGTTCGCCGAGAGCCTCGTCTGGATGAAGTTCCTTCGACCCGACGCCGTGTTCGTAGAGCAGGAACCCACGCACTGTTCCCCGGCCGTGCACGCCGACCGCGTTCTGGGCAGGGGTATCTGGATCAACGCGCACATGCCGGGGCAGTCCGTGGACACCTACCACACGGATTGCTGGGACGCGTACCGTGAACACCACCGCGTATTTGAGTCCGGTATCGCACGACTCGATACCGACGACCCCGATGTCGCCGCGGTTGCGTACGGTGTCGACCCGGCCGCATTTGCCGAAACCGGAACCGTGGTAATTGGTCTGATGCGGCCCGGAAAGATGGCCGAGACCGAGCAGGACCGGCGTGTCACGGTGCAAGGGCTCCCGTTCGTAGACGGCTCAGACCTCGTAATCACCAGGTTGCCCGGCGAGAAAGCGGCCGGGAGCCCTATCGCCCGCTCAAGTCGTACCGTCGCGTACAATCCGAACGCCGGGCTCACCGTACCCTTGACCGAAATAGCCGCGGTGTACCTCGTGCAGAAATCCGAGTAATCCTGTTATAATTGAAGCGACGAGGAGGTCAGAATGAACTCGATTAAGGAATCGGTCGTCGTCGTCGCAGGTGGCACGGGAGGGGTCGGTGAGGGGCTCGTACGAGTTTTTCTCGAACGCGGTGCGCGCGTCGTCGTTCCGTACCGTTCCGACGCGAAGCGGGAGCGCCTCGAGCAGTACTGCGCGGATGTCGCGGAGGACCGCCTCCACTGTGTTGAGGCCGTCCTGAGCGATGAGGCGTCGATGGAGCGATTCCACGATACGATTCTCTCTAAGTACGGACGAGTTGACCTCGGCGTCGCGTGCATCGGTGGGTGGTACTACGGCTATAGTCTGCACCGGATGCCGTTCGTGGACTGGGCGAACGTGCTCGAGAATAACCTCACGACGCACTTTCTGACGTTACGCGCTATCGTGTCGGTCATGCGCGCGAACAACCACGGCACCTACGTTATGGTAAACGGCGGAGCGGCCGAAGTGATCGCGCCGGAGTCCGGTGCAGTTTCGATCGTCGCCGCCGCGCAGAAGATGATGGCTCGGGTTCTCGCGCAGGAAGCGCACGGTACAAACGTCCGCGTTCATTCGGTGATAGCGTATCATCCCGTTCAGACGCGAGACCGCCGGGGAGAGGTCGTCGAGGACTGGATTACACCCGCGGAACTCGGCGCGTACATTGCACGCCTCTACGAATCGCCGGGATCCGACCGAATCGTTCACACGGTGTACTCGCACACCGACGTGGAGTGACCGTCGGGGCGGTTCATTCGTCCGGGATGTCGTCGCCGGAGTCAAACACAACGTTCCCCGGCTCAAAACGTGCCGTGTTGACGGCCTTCCGGTAATCTTCGACATCGTCCATCTCACGTTTCAGACTGTCAAAGCGATACCGGTACACCGGAGAACCGCCACCGACACCCGGTCGGACTTCCTCTACGTCCGCGGATTTCTCGGCGGCGAACGCTTCAACCGTTTCCTTGATCACACGTTCCGCGTGCTTCGGTGCCTCGAGCTCCGAGCGGGGTCGGATGTTCTCGGGGATGACGTCCTCAGGGTGGGCCCGAATCTCGGCGTACACGGTCTTTCTGAGGTTTGCGCGCTTGATCTCCTCGTTGCGCGCGGTGTCCCGGAGTCTTCTGACGACCGGAATCCCGAAGAACAAGAGCGAGAAGACCATCGGTACGATTCCGAGCACTACTCCCAGGAACAACACTCCGGCGCCGAGTTCGAAAAAGAGCGACAGAACGAACAGGAAAAAAACGTCGAGGCCGCGTTCGACGGTGATGCCGGTCACCAAAAAAGAA
>PXBQ01000472.1 GCA_003566875.1 Spirochaetaceae bacterium
AGAGTACGGGGGATCGGTGTCGCGGTTAACGTGAGACAGTCGACCGACGCTTTGAGTTCTTTTAGCCGTTCCTTGTCTTTCACTCCGAATCGCTGTTCTTCATCGACGACGATCAGGCCGAGATCGCGAAAACTGACGTCCTTCTGGAGAATGCGGTGCGTACCGACGACCACTTCCACCGATCCGTCGGCGAGTCCGGTCAGGGTAACCTTCTGTTCGGGCTTGGCGACGAAACGCGACAACATTCCGACGCGAACAGGAAACCTCTGTACGCGTTCGACAAACGTTTCGTAGTGCTGCTCGGCAAGAATCGTCGTAGGAGCGAGAATCGCCACCTGCTTCCCCGACGTGACCGCTTTGAACGCGGCGCGCAGGGCTACTTCAGTTTTGCCGTATCCGACGTCGCCACAGATGAGCCGATCCATCGGCGTCGGAGCCTCCATATCGTGCTTTACGTCGGCGATACACTGAAGCTGGTCGTCGGTCTCTTCGTACGGGAAAGTCGCTTCGAAGTCGTACTGCCACTCGGCGTCGGTGGGAAATGCGTGCCCTTGCGCGCGTTTCCTCCTCGAGTACAGCGCGATCAACCGATCCGCGAGGTCTTCGACGTTCTTCTTGACCTTGCTTTTTCGGTTTTCCCAACTTTTCCCGCCGATCGTATCGAGCCGCGGGGCGTTGCCGCTCTGCCCGATGTACCGTTGAATCAGGTTCACTTGCTCGATCGGAATGTAGATGAACTCTTCGCCGGCGTACTCGAGCTGAATGTAGTCGCGTTCGTTGCCGGCGGCGGCGATCCGCTTTATGCCACAGTATCGCCCGATTCCGTAACTGACGTGAACTACGTAATCTCCATCATCGAGTTCGACGAACGTATCGATCGCCGCGCTTTCGGTCTTGTGAACCGAACGTGGCACGTGCCTGCGCCGACCGAATATCTCGTTCTCCGCGATTACCCGGATCTTTAACTCGGGGATCGCAAAACCACTTGAGATTCCGTCCGCGACGACGATCACCGAGAAATCGTTCAGAAGATGCGCGACGCGCATGCGCTGACTCTCCGACTCGGCGTACACCGCGACGGTGTAACCGGCTTTCTCGAGCGCACCGAGCTCCTCTTTCAGAAATGTCACGTTTCCGAAGTACGACTGCGCGGGTTCGTACGAGAAAACCAACGACTTGACGTTCTGTTCGGGAACCAGTGAGTGGAACCGAATCGCCCGACTCTCGACGCTCGTTACCTCCTCAACCGGAAGTATCAAACGTTCCGGACGCGGATACCTTTTCTCGACGCGAACGGTACGATATGCGGCCGAGAACTCCTTTTCGACGGTCACGGCGGTATTGACAAGTTTTTCAAACCCGACGTACACAACGACACCCTGTTCGGGTAGGTACTCGTGTATCGACGCCGAACGCGTGCCGACGAGAGGATAATAGACTTCCTCACCGTCGAACGTTCCTCGCGTCGTGAGACTTTCAAGTATGTCCAAACGGACAGCCGCGTCGATCTCGTGAGCGCTCGCGATATTCTCCTGGAACGAGGCAATCGTTTCCGGGTCCCAAACCACTTCACGGCACGGCACGATCGTCGCGTTCCGGTACTTCTGCACCGACGACTGCGAGCCCGTCTCGAAACTCCGAATCTCCTCGACCGTATCGAACTCAAAAACGGTCCGAATCGGATGATCGTCGCCGGGACAGAAAACATCGAGAACCTCACCGCGCAGCGCGAACTCACCACGAACCGAGACGCGGGGAACACGCGTGTATCCGAACGTGGTGAGCCGATCCGCAACGGCGATTGGATCGAGCGCCCCACCGGCGACAAGGTCGATCGTCCGGGCTCGAAGATACTCCGGCGGCGGCACAGGTGAGATCGCGGCGCGCAACGGAGCGATCACGATCTCCGCGCGACCGGTCGCAAGATCGTTTAGTACGCGGCATCGGCGCCCAAACGCGGTTGAGTTTCGCGGTGGAGGCGTGTACGGAGCGGTCCCGGACCACGGGAAAAAAGCCGGTGACGCACCGAATGTCTCGAGATCCGTGAGAAGCTGCTCAGCTTCGACGTCGGTCGGGACGATAATTAAGAAGGGCCGGTTTGCTCGCGCCTGGAACAGCGACGTGAGAACCGAAACCAAGCCCCCGCGGGGTCCGACGATGTCGAGCGGAAAGTCACGTGCCATGATACGCGCGAGACAGCGCTTGAACGGATCGTACAGCTTCAAGCGTCGTCCGATTTCGGTGTAGAATTTTTCGTTCATGCGAATTTCGCCGGCGCGCAGCGCGTGACATCTCCTCGGGGAGTCAGTATCTTAGGGGTTGATATGGCAGGTTCTCGCCGAATAGCATTCATAGTTTTTTTTGTCGGTGTCGTGACCGCTTTATCCGCCGTCGCTATCGACGGCGTTGACGTATCGATTCGTCTATACGACACGACGATTTATTACCCCGAAAGCGACATCATGATTCTGGTCACGATCATGAACGATTCTGCGCAAACGTTCCGGTTCCGGCTCGCAGAGAACCGTGTCTTCAACGTAGAATTCGATGTGCGAACGCTGACCAACATGCGCCTCGCGCCCGCGGAGCACTTTATCACACAGAGAAACAGCAATCAACCTGTGTATTTTCGCGAGGTCGCTATCGAACCCGGCGAACGTTTCTCATTTGTCGAAAACCTCTCGCGTTATGTCTCGATCGATGAGTCGGGTATGTTCGTGGTGTCGGCGGTTTTCTACCCGGACCTCGTCTCGCGGAACCGTTCGACGACGATCCTCTCCGATCGTCTGATGGTGTCGGTACGACCGGCAATCGATCGAACCGACGAGATCGCGACGCGCATCGACCACGAGACCGGCGAGATTCTGCGAGCCGTCGCGCGCCCTCCCGACGAAGTCATCGCCTACACCATCGACGCGCGCCGTGCGGAGAGATGGGAGCGGTTTTTTCTGTACCTCGATATCGAAGCGCTTTATCGGAGCGCGCCTCAGCGCGAGCGCGAGTACTTGCGTCTCTCCGACGAGAACCGCCGCGCGGCGCTCGAACGTTTCAAGACGCGCCTTCGCGAAGGGACCGAAGATCCTGAAATTACGTTCACTCCGTCGTCGTACGAGATCATACGGACGACGTATGGGCGTGACGAGGGGACCGTAATAGTCGACAAACGCTTCACGTACCCAACGTACACCGAGCTGAAACGGTACACGTACACGCTACACCGCCGCGCGGGAATATGGTACATTACCGGATACACCGTACGGAATATGGGCACGGAGTGATTGGCGGCAATGAAGATCATCCTTATCTCGGAGCGCGACGACATGAAGCGTGTTCTCGAGCGGCACCTCGAACCGCTCGGGGCCGAGATCGTTCAGTACTGGGACCCGATCAAAGCGATGGACAACATCGACGAGATCGAACCCGATGCGATTTTCTTCAATGCCCAGGATTTCCCTCGCCATTGGAAGTCTTTGATCGCGTTCGTGCGCGGCTCGTATCCCATGACTCGTGTTGTTTTCATTGTTTTCACCGGGCCAAACTTTTCCCATGACGACGCGGCAAAAGCCGAGTACCTCGGGGTGAACGCGATCCTTTCCGACGACATCGCGGATTCCCAACAGATCGCCCGCCTGACGGCGATCTTGTCGCGGTACAAAACCGTCCACGACTCCCGAGCAGAAAAGCGTCAAAAACCCGAGATCGAGGATAGAGTAGAGTTTATCTTTCACCATCCGGTTTCTCTCGCTCTCGTGAAGGGGCGCGTGCGAAATATCTCCGCGTCGGGGCTGGCCTTTGTGCCGGATACACCGTCGCTCCTGTCGGGAATTCACACCCGGCAGAGCATCGACGGGTCGCTCCGCGTCGGGCAGACCGTAATTACCGTTCACGCCGACATCGTCGACGTCGCCGACACCGTTCGCCTTTCGTTTGCGCCCGATCCCGCGCTGCTGCAAACCGTCAAGACCTACATCGCCGAGAAACCTTCACGCGATCTGCGACGCGCCTCCCGCGCATCGGCCTGATCCCGAGTTTTCGGCCGTCCGTTTCGTCGATACTCTTCAAAAAACGCCTGCCCCGTGTTATAATCATCGTACAGAGGTTGCCGGTATGAATGCGATAAACTTTCTGGAAGCCGTTCCGCTTTTTGAGGTTACTCGTTACGCTGGAGACCGCAGGCGCAGTACGGACGCATCGCGCATCACGGGAACACCGCGAAGACACCCGTACGACTCCGACAAGATCCTTTTCCTACCCGATCCACTCGAGCAACCACGTTTTTTTTACGAGATCCGGCTCGCGGATATCGTCTACGCGGAAGAGATCAACCGAGTCGCCACCGTCGACGGCGAGAGTCTCGAAATTATCGGTCTTTGGATCGCACACGGAAGTGTCTGCGTCGCGATGCAACCCTTCGAGGTTATTGCCGACGCGAGTTTCCCACTCTCCGTGACTCTGGAGTAGTGAGTCGGTACCGCAGCGGTTTCACTCGGATCAGCGACACATTCGAGTCCGGTACTTGACACCCTGAGACCAATTGTCTAAATTATGGAACGAAAATTGCTTTCCCCTGTAGCTCAGTCGGTAGAGCGGATGGCTGTTAACCATTAGGTCGTTGGTTCGAGTCCAGCCGGGGGAGAAATGTGACGCGTCGATCGGGTTTGCCCGCGGCGCGTTTTTTTTGCACCACGCAGTCCACGTGACGTCCGTCGCACGATCTGCTTAACGAACACGACACCGCGACTCGGGTTCGATGAAAAACTCGAGTCCAAAAATGGCGTACTTGTCCATATAGTCGGAAGAGGAGTTTTCCAATTCGCCGAGTGTCTTCCGGTATTCCTGAATTGCGTCGTACGCGTCTGGGGCGATCACGACGCCGCGAGGAGACTTGCCGGCCCGAACGGCCTCCTGTTTCTGCTTGTAAATCTCGGCGATCAGCTCCGCCGCCTTTCTCAACGTAGGGTCAAGATCCGCCATTGCGCCTCACGAAAAATGGGGGACACTCGGACGAGCCGTCCCCCGGTATATCTCAAATCTTCAATCTGACTGCCATCCCGACGCGACTCGACGCGTGGGCGTGGATCGTACTACTGGAACAACGACAACAAGTTGTACCGTTGGAAGATCGATACCATTATCAGCGACACAACGGCCATGATTTTGATCAAAATATCCAACGACGGCCCGACGGTATCCTTCAACGGATCGCCGACGGTGTCGCCGATGACACCCGCTGCGTGCGCCTCCGAGCCTTTGCCCCCGTGATGACCTTCCTCGATGTACTTCTTCGCATTGTCCCACGCACCGCCTGAGTTAGCCGTAAACAGAGCGAGCATGATCGCCGAAAGCGTCGTCCCGATCAAAAGTCCACCGACAAAAGCCGGTCCGAAAACGAACCCACTCACGATCGGCGAGAGCACCGCGATCAACGCGGGTTTTTTCATCTCTGCGAGCGCTCCCGCCGAGGAAATTTCTATGCACAACCGATAGTCCGGGCGGCTCTCTCCGGTAAGGATTTTCGGGTCGGCCTTGAACTGGCGTCTGACCTCCTGCACCATTTTCCGTGCGGCTTTCGCGACCGCTTCGATCAAAATTCCCGAAAAAAGGTACGGAAGCGCGGCACCGACCAGCGCGCCGGCCAGCGTCATAGTATCGATCATGTTCAGTACCAGCTCGAAAAGCCCTTCGACGTTTTCCGGCCCGGCCTGAGAGTACAGATACGACGCAAAGAGCGACAAAGCGGCAAGCGCTGCCGATCCGATCGCGAACCCTTTTCCGATCGCGGCGGTGGTGTTGCCGACCGAGTCGAGCTTGTCCGTGATCTCGCGAACCCGAGGGTCAAGCTTTGACATCTCGCTGATTCCACCCGCGTTGTCTGCGATAGGACCATACGTGTCGACCGAGACGGTAGCGACGACGAAAGACAACATACCGACCGCGGCCATAGCGACGCCGTACAACCCCGCGATCGCGTTTGCACCGATCACTGCGCTCGCGAGCACGATCAAAGGAAAAAACGTCGACTGCATGCCGACAGCCAATCCCTCGGTAATCGTCAAGGCCGTGCCTTCACGTGAGGCTGCGGAGATTTTTTGCGTTGGAGCGTAGTCGTAACTGGTGAAGTACTCGGCAAGCTGTCCGATCAAGATCCCGGCAATGATGCCGAGAACGGCTGCC
Source organism: Spirochaetaceae bacterium (assembly GCA_003566875.1). Classification (GTDB taxonomy): domain Bacteria; phylum Spirochaetota; class Spirochaetia; order DSM-27196; family PXBQ01; genus PXBQ01. The sequence continues at coordinate 6,175 of PXBQ01000472.1, forward strand.
AACCACGGAGAGAATACGCCGAGGTTGAATCCGACCGGTGCGATGTTTTCACCCCGGAAGAAAAAGTACGTTACGAAGCCCGAACCGATTAACGTAAGCGCAGCCGAACTCCACGTCGCGAAATTGAGCTCGCGATGCGGTCGATCGGATACTTTCTTGACGGTAAGAAAAATGATCCCGAAGATGCACGACACAACTCCGATTCCCGCAAACATGATCGGGTAGTTGATCAGTTTCCCGGTCAACCCTGGAGAAATCGGGTTCGGCGATTGCGAGTTTGTGTAGTACAGATACGCTGCAAGAACGACCGCCGAAATCAAGGCTCCGACGTAACTCTCGAGCAAGTCGGCGCCAAGCCCGGCGACGTCGCCGACGTTATCCCCGACGTTATCCGCGATCGTCGCGGGGTTCCGTGGATCGTCTTCCGGGATGTGTGCTTCGGTTTTCCCGACGAGGTCCGCGCCCATATCGGCCGCTTTCGTGTAAATGCCGCCGCCGACGCGGTCGAACATCGCGATAATCGAACACCCTAACGCATAACCGGAAACGGTCATCGTAAACGGGATAAAGTTGACTCCCATCCAATTCGTGATGATCACCAGGTTCTCGATCCTGAGCTGCCCGAGGATGTGACCGAACACAACGTACACGATTACTAACCCCAACAGCGCGAAGCCGCCGACGCTCAGTCCCATCACGCTTCCGCCTTGAAATGCTACCTTGAGGGTACTTCCAAGGCTGTACGTCTCGCGGGCGCGGTTGGACACACGCACGTTCGCGATCGTCGCTATCTTCATTCCGATCCATCCGGCGGTCGCGCTCATGGTTGCGCCGAGAATGAACGCAACGCCCGTGTACCAGGCGACTATGGCGCCGAGCAAAATCGCAATGAAAAATGCGAGGGAAAAGATAACCTTGTACTCGTGTCGGATAAACGCGTCCGAACCTTCCTGGATAGCCCCGGCGATCTCTTGCATCAGAGCGGTACCGGTACCAAGGCGTTTGACCGCATAGAAATTCACGGCAGCAAGCGATAGTGCTCCGGCAACCGCGATAACGACGAAACCCAACATGTGTCGTCCCCTTGTGTTGTCAGTTTTCCTGTACCGGTACCGCCGCCCTACTCCGAATCAAAAAAACAACGGTCGATCGCGGTCGCCAGGATTGACGGCATAGTATCACTATTGCTAATTTACATTCAAGATCGAAGTTTATGCGTGAATGCTTACCCGAAGCCACATTCGTCAGAACATATCCTTGGAACACGTGGACCCCGATTGACACCGCTGTACTCTGTTTTGTCCGTTCGCGAACGCATATTTGGCTTATTCACAAAAAACGTGGCCTCGGACACGGCAAGGTCAACGGTCCGGGCGGTCGCATCTATCCGGGTGAACGCGCCGTTGACGCCGCGATTCGGGAGACGATGGAAGAGACAGGAATCGCTCCGATCGATCCGGTCGAACACGGTCGACTCGACTTCGTGTTTACCGACGGATACTCGCTATCGGCGACGGTGTACGTCGCGTTTCGATGGGCAGGTCTGCCGATCGAAACCGATGAAGCCCGCCCTTTCTCGTGCCCGCTCCGGTCGATCCCGTACCGCCGGATGTGGGCCGACGATGAGTTTTGGCTTCCCGCGGTCCTCGCAGGCAAAAAGGTTCACGGTCGCTTCATTTTTTCGGACGACAAAATGCTCGATTATCAGGTTCGCCACATCGCCGCTTCCTACGGCCCGTCGGCGTCCCCGTAGAACAGATAGCCGTTTTTCTCGCGCTGTTTTACTCGATACATCGCGTCGTCCGCGCGCGTGATTAGGGTCTCGACTTTGTCCGCGTCGTCCGGAAATACGGCGACCCCGAGACTAGCGTGTACACGGAAATTCGCATCGTCGAGTTCGACCGGTGAAGATAGCACAGCAACAATCTTTTTCACGACGGTCTCGACCGCGTCCCGACTCTCGATGTCTCGTACGACTGCAATAAACTCATCACCACCGACACGCGCGATGATATCCGACTGTCGCAGAGCATCAGATACTCGTTTCGCCACCTGTGCAAGCACACCGTCGCCTACGGTGTGTCCGTACGTGTCGTTTATCGGTTTGAAGTTATCCAGATCGAGGAATACGACACCGACCAAGTTTCCACGCCTTCGAGCCATTTCGAGCGAGTCGGCAAGCAACTCCATCACGAGTCGTCGATTTGGAAGCCCCGTCAAGTTGTCGTGGTTCGCCATGTGCTTGATTTCACGATTGGCACGTTGCAGGTCGTTTTTTTCGCTCTGTAACGCGCTGTTGAGGTGGTTAATCCTCTCGACGTAAAGAGAATTCTCGATCGCGATCGTAACGTACGACGCGAGCGCTCGGATTATCTCAACGTGATGGTCCGCGTACGCGCCCAACTGCTCGCTCTGCACCGTGACGAGACCGATTGTTCTGTCGCCGGTGATCAGCGGCATATACACCCCGGAACGGGCTCGGCCGGGTTTTTCCGTGTTCCAGTTTTTCACGAAACGGCCGGCTTCGACGTCCGAGTCCGAGAACACGACCTCCGAGTTTGTTCGCACGACGTACGCGCCGAAACTCGTTTCGGAATCGAGCGGAATCGAAAGCGGCTCGACCGGTCGTTCGTTCTCGATCCCATACTTATACACCAGCACACCGCTATCGGAATCAACGAGTCCAATCGCAAAGGTCCGAGCGTCGAGAACCTCGCGTATTCCCGCATACAAGGTCGCGACCACACGATCGATCTCGAGACTCGCCGTTATCTCCCGCCCGATACGCACGATCGTGGACAACCTCGCGTGCGCTTCCGCAAGCTCGACGTTTCTGAGGCGATAGATCTCCGACTGTCGATCGACGGAGTCTTTCTCATGCTGAAGTACCAGCGTCTTGACTTTGCTCGCCGTCTCGGAGGTTATGACCGCGTGCTGCGCGTCGGCAAAGCGTCGCGAATAATCGAGCGCCTGTGGGTAATCGCCGCGTCTCTCGTAGATCTCGCTGATCTCGTGCAGACAGTCGCATACGTTCGAGGGTGTGCCGATCGATGTAGCTGTCTCGATGGCGTACTCGTAACACTCGAGCGATTTACTGTCTTCGCCGCGGTCACGGTGGAGCGCACCAAGATGCTTCAAACATGCCACAAGACCGAGTTTATTTCCGCTTTCTTCGCAGACACCTACGCACGCTCGATACGTGTCGTATGCTTCGTCCCACCGTCGCTGTGCGTGAAAAAAACGTCCCAACTCAACAAGGCTTCTCGCTTCACCGACCCGGTTTCCGAGCGTCCGCGCCGAGCCGAGAGCTCGGTTCAGTTCGTCTTCGGCGTCCGACGAACGTTCGAGGGAATGAAGCGCGGTTGCACGGTTGATCATCACCGACGCGCGAAACCCGGCGTTGTCGGGCGAGCCGATTTCAATTGCGGTCTCAAACGCATGGAGCGCTCTCTCCGGCTCTCCCCCGGAGAACCATACCTCGCCGATGCTGTTGATCGCCGCGGCTTCGCGATCACGGTCATGAATTTCCCGCGCGATTTCCAGGCTCGTTTCATAATGGCGGCGCGCGGTTTTCAGCTGTCCGATCGTGTGATGAACCACCCCTATCGCGAGAATCGCAAAGGTCTCACCGCGTCTGTCGCGTGCACCCCGGAATACATCGAGTGCTTCAAGAAACGAGGTCAAGGCGTTCTCGTACTGTGCGGTGTAACAGTGCCCCCACCCGATATTCAAGAGTGCCGCGGCTTGGCCTTTGTCGTAACCGGTCTCCAACGCGCGACGATACGCGTCTCTCGATAGCGCAATTCCTTCGTGCGGATCGGAAACCGTTTGGATCCACGCGCGTTCATTTGTCAGATCGATCTCTTGTTCCGACGAAATCTCTTCTTCCATGTGTTCAGTCGTACGTTTGCTGAAACTCTTGAATCACCGTGATCTGCCTGAGTTTCTCGAGCGCCTTTTCCTGTATCTGTCGCACGCGTTCGCGCGTAATCCCGAGGAATTTACCGGTCTCCTCAAGCGTGTACGGGCCGTCGCCGTCGAGTCCAAATCTGAGCTGTATTATTCGCATCTCCCGATCGGTGAGTTGCTTCAAGACCTCGGAGAGCGTGTCTTGCAGCGTCAAGTGAAACGCGACGTCGAACGGTTGCTCCGATCGGTCGTCCTCGATCAAATCCGAAAGTTTCGTGAAGTTGTCCGTGTCGACCGTAATATCGAGCGAAGTCGTTTCCTGCGACAAACTCATGATCTCACGCAGACGCGACACCGACATCGCGAGGTACTCGGAGATCTCGATGCCGGTCGGATCGCGTCCGAGTTCCTGCGTCAGCTCCTTTGCGATGAAGAAGCACTTTTTCATCGTGTTGAGCATGTGTACAGGGATACGAATCACGCGGCCTTTGTCGGCGAGCGACTTGATAATCGATTGCCGAATCCACCATGTTCCGTACGTCGAGAACCTACAGCCACGTGTGTAATCAAATCGCTGCACGGCTTCGATTAGACCGATATTGCCTTCGTCAATCAGATCGAGTAAACCGAGGCCCCGATTTTGGTACTTTTTCGCGATCGACACGACGAGTCGCAGATTCGCGTTTATGAGCCGGTTTTTCTCAGCGCGCAAACTTTCTTCGGCCTGGTGTTGAGCACGGATGAACTCTTCGTCGGTTATTTCTGATTCGGCGCGTTTTTTGGACAGTTCGGCGATCGATCGGCGAATTCCTAGGATCGATTCGCCGATCGCCTGCTCTTCCGTTGCCGAGAGCAAAGCGTGAACCGAGATTTGGCGCAGGTACAGCGCCAACGGATCGGGCTCGTCGACATCCGCGTATGTTTTGATTGAGTGAGTCATTCGCTTTTCACCAAGCAGCTCTGTGCGCCGTTTCATGTACACCGTCCGTTGACCGGCTCATGCCGGCTCGTAGATTCCGAAAAAAATCTTCTGCCTTCAGCCACGTGGCGCCGTTTCCGGGTTGATGTACGCGTCGTCCTTCCAGACGCTGAAGTAGACACGCGACGCGACTTCCCCGTTCGCCCCGAGTCTGCCGATCACCGTTCCCGGCCGCACAAGATCACCGACTTTGACGTTAACCTCGTGCGTACCGCCGTACACGTAGATGAATCCGTCGACCGACTGCACGAACACGACCCGACCGAACGTTGAGTACGTTCCGGCGTAAATCACTCTGCCCGAGGAAACGCTCAATATCTCATCACCACCGGTTCCCCGGATCGCAATGCCGGGGAACTTCCCGTCCATCGCTTCACGCGGCCCCGGGTGCGGCCACGGGCCGCCGGTTGTCGCGGTCGATCCGTTCGCGTCGGGAATCACCGGAGGATCGCCTCCCGGAGGCGGGTCCGGGGTTACCTGCGCGATCCGCGGTACGACGAGCACCTCCCCGACTCGCAGAACATCGGTTTCGCGCTTGTTGTTCATCCGACGTAGCTCGTCGACCGAGATACCGTACCGCCGCGCGATGCTCCAGAGCGTGTCGTTCTTTTCTACCCGATACGACTCGGGAATCACGAGGCGCGTGCCGACCGAGAGCCGTGTCGGATCGGAGATACCGTTCGCTTCGAGCAACTTTTCTACCGGGACGTTGTACCGCCGTGCCACCGAGTACGCGGTCTCGCCGCGCTGCAGCACGTGCGTTGTTTCGGCGACGACGACCGTAGCGGTAACGCACAGAAGCGTCACGCAGAGGGGAATGGAAAAATACCGACGTATCATCGCTTCACATCCGGGCCCATCATACTTGTTTAATCATCGGAAAACATGTGAAAAACATGAATTCTTCGGTCCGATGAACTCGGGTGATTGCTTAGTTTTTCGCGACGAGACAGCCGGCGACAAAACGAACGCGCGGGTTCTTGACACTCGCGCCGAATACCCGCTATAGTACCCGCGTTCGGTTGGGGGCGTGGTGGAGCTGGTTACCACGCCGGCCTGTCAAGCCGGAGGTCGCGGGTTCGAGCCCCGTCGCTCCCGTTTTTGATCCCCGCACCCGCGGGGATGTTTATTTTTCGGGCTGTAGCGCAGGGGCTAGCGCGCTCGGTTCGGGACCGAGAGGTCGGCGGTTCAAATCCGCCCAGCCCGATTTGCCCCTTGTCCTTTTGTCTGCTTTGCCGCAATCCCGGTTCGTTTGACAATCCGATCGGATAAT
>PXBQ01000345.1 GCA_003566875.1 Spirochaetaceae bacterium
CGAGATCCTCGCGCAGGCCGCTGTTTCGGCGCGGGGGTGAGTGCCGCGCGATCTCGTCCGACCTTGACTCCGCGTACGCCCGGTAGTAATTTTTCTCTAGTGGTAAATATTATGAAAAACTTCAAGATTATCGTAACGGGTGCGGCGCTTGTGGTCCTGGTACTCGCCGCGTGTGCAACACGAGTCGAGGCGAACGAAACGGTCGTCCGGGAGCGCATCGAGTCGGAGGCGGCGACGTTCCGCGTCGTCCGGGTCGTCTCCGGGCTCGAGGATCCGTGGGCGGTCGCGTTTCTGCCCGATGGACGGAAACTCATCACCGAACGCGCCGGGAGATTGAACGTCCTCGAGAACGGTGAGCTGACGCGCATCACGGGGCTGCCGACGATCACGCCCGGAGGACAGGGCGGGTTGCTCGACGTCGCGCTTCACCCGGCGTACGAGCAAACCGGCTGGATCTACTTCTCGTACGCGGCACCTACCCGAACCGGACGCGGGACGCACCTCGCGCGCGCGCGGCTTTCGAGTACCGCGCTCACCGACCTCGAGATTCTGTTTGAGATGGATCCCGGCACGACGCGCGGACAGCACTTCGGATCGCGCATCGTGTTCGATCGTGATGGATACTTGTATCTCACAATCGGCGACCGGGGTGAGATGAACCGCGCGCAAGACCTCATGGACCACGCGGGGACGACGATCCGGCTGCACGACGACGGTCGCGTCCCGTCGGACAACCCGTTTGCCGGGCGCAACGACGCACTTCCGGAGATCTACACGTACGGAAACCGGAACGCTCAAGGAATGGCGCTTCATCCGGAAACGGGCGTCGTGTGGCAGAACGAGCACGGACCGCAAGGCGGCGATGAGATAAATATCATCCGTTCGGGGTTGAACTACGGCTGGCCGGTCGTGACGCACGGCGAGCAGTACGGCGGAGGGACGATCGGGGTGGGCGAAGAGGCACCCGGTATGGAGCCTCCCGTCATCGACTGGACACCGTCGATCGCGCCGTCGGGCATGACGTTCTACACCGGAAGCAACTTCCCGGGATGGGACGGCGACATTTTTGTCGGAGCGCTCGCGGGCCAACACCTCAGGAGAGTCGTTCTCGACGGAGACGAAGTTGTCCATCAGGAGTCGCTACTTCAGGGTACGATCGGCAGAATCCGCGACGTGAGGACCGGCCCGGATGGAAACCTCTGGCTTCTGACCGATGCCAGAAACGGCGGCTTGTACCGGCTCGAATCGGTCCGCTGAGCATCTACGCCGGCCGTCGCGCGAATATGGGCGTGACTACGCCACGTACGGCGTCTCGCGGATGTGACTGCCGTCACGGACTAGAGATACCAGGAACGACGCGAGGTCGGCGCGGCTCACGCGTCCACCGACCGTCCCGGTATCGGTCCCGACGCGGTACGAACCCGCGACCGCGTCGTCCGTGAGCCCGCCCGGCCGGACGATCGTCCAGTCGGTGTCGGACTCACGCACGATCCGCTCCTGAGCTTCCTTAGCCTGTATCTCTTTCTTCCAGAACGTGTTCATCAGGAGCTTGAATACAAACGGAACCTGGGCACGACTCTCGCCGACGCCGAGCGACGTCACGACGATCAGCCTTCGCAGACTCATTTTTGCCATTCCCTTGATAATCAAGTCCGTTCCGCCGGCGAGCACGTCGGGCGGATTGCCTTTGGTTCTGCCGAGAAGCACGACCGCCGCTTCGCACTCGCTCAGGGTCAGTACGACCTTCCCACCGTCGAGCACGTTTCCAGCTACCGGCACGACTCCGGGCATCTCACCGATCGCGTTCGGATTCCGCACCAGAGCCTTCACCCCGTACCCCGCATCGGTCGCAGCTTCCAGAAAACGACGACCGGTCCCACCGGTCCCGCCAAATACCGCGATTCTCATGCCCACACTGTACCGCAATACGAGTGAGGTTATCTACCGCCCGCACACGACGTCGACCCGATGCCGGGTCAGCAGCCGCTCGGCTACCTTCCGGCCTTTGGCCGGTCAATGGAACGCCTCGGCCGGACCGTACGGGGCGAGTGAGACCATGATGTACGGGTTGATACACGTCTCACCGTGTTGTGAGCCGAACCGCCACATCTTCCGCGTGTACTCGCGGACGACCGCATCGTACTCTTTGCGACCGAATAGGTTGATCCTCTCGTGCGGATCGTTCCGGAGATCGTATAACTCCTCGAAGTCAAACCCGTTGTAGACGAACTTCCAGTCACGGTCGAACACCGAGCGCTGGATCCCGTACAACTCGTTGCCGTTCGACTGCGTGTACATCTCGGTGCGCCAACCGTTCGGCGTCCCGTTGTCCAGAAACGGAACGAGACTGTGACCGGACATCGGTCGGTCTACCGGGACGTTCGCGAGCTCGAGAAAGGACGGGCCGAAGTCGGCGAGCGAGACGAACTCGTCGATGCATCGCCCCGGAGACGCGATACGCCCGGGCGCACGTATGATCGCCGGAACGTGGTACGCGCCGCGGAAACACGGAAGACCTTTGCACCACAGGCCGTGTTCGCCGGCGTAGTCGCCGTGGTCCGAACAGAACAGCACAATCGTGTCGTCGGCTTGCCCGGTCTGCTCGAGCGCGTCGAGGACTTCCCCAAAGAGGTAGTCCTCATACGTACAGAACGCGTAGTACTGGAGAATGGCCTTCCTGTGCTCGTCGGGCGTGAGCTGATCGAACATTCGCCGCGTCTTTCGGTACAACGCGGGTTTGTCGTCCATCGTGTCGGTGAACGACGCG
>PXBQ01000382.1 GCA_003566875.1 Spirochaetaceae bacterium
ACCGTAGTACCGGTCATGATACGCGGCGTGCAGAGCCCGGCGCTCCGGCGGCATGGTTTTGATAGCATCGCAGTAAGTCATCCGTGCGCATCATAAACGAGATCGCCCGCCGCAAGCCAGAGGCAACGCCTCCGTTCACTCGATCGAGTGAGCTTACCCGATCGTAACCTTCCCCGTGACCCGGAGATCGGCGTACGAACTGCCGACGTGAACCCGGTACTCGCCGGCCGCATGGGTCCACGCGGCGTTGGCTTCGTCGAAGTACTCGAGGTCGCGCAAAACGATCGGCAGGCGCACCGTAGCCGACTCGCCCGGCTCGAGGAAGACTTTGTCGAAGGCTTTGAGCTCTCGCTCGGGACGGTCGGCGCCGGACGCCGCGTCTTCCACGTAGAGCTGTACGACCTCGGCGCCGGCGACGGCACCGGTGTTCTTGACGGATACCGAGACCCACCAGACCGGCTCGTCGTCCGTCCGGGCGGCCTGATCAGACCCCAACGCGCCGCCGGAAATCTCCAGGTCGGAGTAGGCAAACTCGGTGTAAGAGAGTCCGTGACCGAACCAGTAGCGCACCGGTTTGCCGTGTTTCGCGTACCACCGGTATCCGACGTAGACTCCCTCGTCGTAGCGAATCTCGTACGGCCACTCGCTGCCTGTCAGGTGCTCGGGTTTCGGCGCTCCGGGTTGAAGACTCTGCATCGGGTCATCGACGCCGGCTCCGTCGGGCAGGTAGCGCGCCCCGGGAGAGTCGGCGAAATTCTCCTCGATCGTAAAGGCGAGCTTGCCTGAAGGGTTGACCTTGCCGGTGAGAATCTCGGCGATCGCTGCGGCACCCTTCTGCCCGCCAAACGGTGCCTGGATAATGGCCTCGGCGGCGTCGTGCCACGGCATCGAGACTCCCCCGCCTGAGGTGATCACGACGATGACGCGATCGGAGCGCTCACACGCCCGCGCGATGAGCCGGTTCTGGTCATCCGGAAGCGAGAAGGCTCGGTCGCGGGACTCTCCCTCGAACTCGAAACCGGTACAGATCACGACCGTGTCCGCCCAGGTCAGCTCGGCGTCCGTTGGAGCCGGCCGCACTCGCACCTTCGCGAGGATATTGCGCTCCGCTATCGCCTCGCCATACGACGTGCTGTCGAATCCCTCGACGTAGCCGGATCCTTTCCCCGCGATCGGCGTGCGAGCGGCCCAGTTACCCGCGACGAGAATCGTTGAGTCCGGTACGGACGTGAGAGGCAGAACGCCCTCGTTTCGCAAGAGGACCGTCCCCTCGCACGCCGTTCGAAACGCGATCTCCTCGTGGGCGGGAAGGTTCTTGAGGTAGAGCGGTTGATCCTGCACCATGTCGAGGAAGCCCATCATCGTGAATGCCCGGATGATGCTCGTAACCATTCGGTCAATCTCGGGCGAACCCAACAACTCGGCCTTTGCACGTTTCAAGTGCTCGCCGTGAGGCATCTCGAGGTCTTGACCGGACTCGGCTACCTTTCTGCCGTCATCGACAGAGGTCCAGTCGGTCATTACAAGGTGGTCAAAGCCGAGCTCTCCGCGCAGGAGTCCGTTGATGACCGTGGCGCTCTGGCCACAGTATTCGCCGTTCAAGTAGTTGTAGGAAGTCATCACGGCCAGGGCACCCGCGTCCACCCCCGACTGAAACGCCGGCAGATATATCTCGTTCAACGCTCTCCGACCGACGACCGTGTTCGAGTGCTTCCGGATGTACTCGGTCTCGTTCGCAATGAAGTGCTTGAGGGTCGCGATGACACCGGTCTGTTGTAGGGCGGTAACGTAGACCGCGATCATCTCCGCGGCAAGAGCCGGGTCTTCACCGGTGTACTCAAAGTTGCGTCCGCACTGCGCGACTCGGTAAATGTTCATCCCCGGACCCAGCAATACATGGATTCCGCCGGCACGACACTCTTCACCGACGGCTCGTGCGTACTCCGCAGCGAGTTTTCGATTCCAGGTCGAGGTAAGCATCAGCGCACTGGGAAACGAGACCGAGCGGTCGAGCTTTCCGGAGTAGAACTCGTCTCGCAGATGCACCCCCTGCGAAGCGTCGGTGAAATTCACGTCAGGGATTCCGAGGCGCTCACAGCCGGCGATGAAGAATCCCCGGCCGCAGACCATATCGAACTTCTCTTCGTCGGTCATCCGTTCGACCAGTGCCTTCGCGCGTGCATCGGCCTCGTCGTACGAGAGAAGCGGCTCGAACGGGGTGAGCCCTGCTCGTGAGAGGGCAAAGCGGGTTTTCTTGGTGTTAGCCATGCGAAATAATACTCCGGAGGGCAGACGATCGCAAGGCGTATTTGCTTCAGGGGCGTTTGTCGATGCGATGGCCCGCTGACGAAAGAGCGGCGAGTGCATCCGTAAGCGCGGACTCCTTCACCAAGACGTAGTCGGTGTCGTAAGTCGAGAGCGCGAAGATCGAGACGCCTGCTTCTGCGAGCGGCTGCGCAACCGAGAGCAAGACTCCCGTAAGACCGAACTCGAGCGGTCCCGCGACCTTGATCGCGCGCCACCCGGACTCGACCGTGACGTCGGCCGGCACGATAGAGGCGTCGCAGACGATCGAGGTCTCATCCGCCGAGCGCGTGACCGAGGTCAGCACGCTGTCGGCAAGCCATGAAGGAAGCACACAGTCCGCGGGTAGACGGCATACAGCCAGGAGTCCCGGAAGCACCGCGAGGTCAAGCATCACGTGCGCCGCATTCCGACCGGCATAGTCTCATTTGATCAAAAAAGCGCGACGAATACGGCGCCGTG
>PXBQ01000239.1 GCA_003566875.1 Spirochaetaceae bacterium
CAGCTTGCCGGGCCGAACGGAATGTGGCCCGTCACGTACGCTCGGCATTACCTTGAGCAGTATCACGCAGAGTTCAACCCGGACGCCGATACGATCGCCACTGAGGCTGGGTTTGACAGTTGGATAGATTATTTCGAGTATCAATCATCTTTTACGACAAACCCGGATCTGCCGCAGTTGACGGCCTGGATCATTACTCAGCCGTATACCGGCGATACCCAGCGGGTCGTCTTCGAACGGAATCCGTACTACTGGAAGGTCGACACTGCCGGAAATCAGCTCCCATATGTTGATCGTTGGCTGTTTGACATACTTGGAAATACCGAAGTGTTGCTTTTGCGAACGATGAACGGTGAGATCGACCTGATGCATCGTCACATCAACAACGTCGAAAACCGTCCGGTATTGTACGGAAGCCAGGAGCGCGGGGATTATCGTTTATACGATGCTGAGATGGACCAGAGTAACGCCCACTCGATCCGTTTCAACCTGAACCATCCTGATCCGGTCGTCCGCGAGTTCGCGAACAACAGAGATTTTCGCGTCGGGCTGTCGTACGCGATTGACCGTGCGGAGATCTCCGACCTTCTTCACGCCGGAATGACCGAGCCGTGGGGAATTTCTCCGCCGCAAGGGCACCCGCTGTACCACGAACGTCTGGCGTCCGAGTTCATAGAGTACAACGTCGATCTTGCGAATGAATACCTTGACCGCGCTGGATACGATCAAATCGGGCGGGACGGATTTCGGATCGGCCCCGACGGGCAACCGATAGTACTGACAATGGACCTTGTCGTCGCGCAGGACGAGCGGATAAACGTCGCGGAACTCGTGCAGGCGTATTGGCGCGCGGTAGGAGTCGATGTCCGGCTTAACGTCATGGAACGAACCCTCTATTTCGAGCGGCGCGACGCCGGGCAGAGAGAGACCTTCATGTGGTCGCAGGATGCGGGACTCGCTCCTCTTTTGAACAGCGATTCGTGGGTTCCGGAAGCTCCTGCGTGGAGAGAATGGGTTTGGCCGGGGAGCTATCCGGGCGTTTCAGCGCAGGAACCGCCTGCTTCGTTCAAGAGAGCCGCTGAGTTATGGGACGAGATCTATACCTCATCGCCCGAACGTCATGAGGACCTCTACCGGGAAATCCAGGACATAATCGCCGACGAGTTCTGGTTGATAGGTACTGTATCACCACCGCCCGGATACGGGATTGTAACTAACCGAGTCGGCAACTTTCTGGAGCCGATCCCGAACTCTTGGAACTATCCGACACCCGCGCCGGTGGGTATGGAGCAGTTGTTTATCCGGAACTGATAGGTACGAACGAAGGGTTCCCGGCGTTTTATGACGCCGGCCCTTCCTTCGGTAGCTCTGGGGAGTGCCCAAAAGGGGCTCCCCCAGTTTCGGTTCAGATTCGTCCAGGATTCATTGCGTTTTCGCGTCGTTATTGACGCCGATTACATCGGATTCCGAGTCATCGTCGCGCTCAGTTGCTCTTGCGGGAGATTTGCGCCGTAACTTCGCAGAGTCTCGACCAGCAGAGCGGTGTCGAGTTCGCATGCCGGCTGTCCGGTCTGAATGTGTTGCGTCGCCGCGGTGCCCGCCGCTTGTCCGAGCAGCATGCACCCGGGCTGATCGCGGAGAGCCCCGTTGACGCGTACGTCCGTCGAGACGCACCGGCCGGCAGCCCAGAGATTTTGCCAACCTTTCGGCACCAGCACGCCGTAAGGAATACCGTAATACTCCCCGTCTGCCGGCCGACCGCGTTCGTCAAACTCTTCCTTGTATCTCCGGTATTCCTCGGGTGTGGCGTCGTAGACGTGGACGTCGACCTGTTTGCAGTAGATCGCGATTTGATCGGGAAACTTGCGACGACTGCAAAAGTCGTCCCAGTCGAGTTCATACTCGCCGACGACTCGCCGTGATTCGCGTACCCCGATGAGATTCGCTGTGGCCAAGTTTCTCGCCGCCTCACACCCATCGAGATACTGTTGAAAGAAGCGAACGTACTCGTCGACGAGTTGTCGTCCGCGTCTATAACCCTCGCTTAAGCTAACCGTTGACAACGCGTCCATACCGAAAATGTGGCCCGCGTTCAAGATCGCCGTTGATTCCCCGGTACGGAAAAGACCCGGAACGTGTCGATCCGGCTGCGTAAAAAAGCCGTCGGCGATCGCTTCGGTTACTTTGGCGCCTTGGTCTCGTTTTCGGTCGAACCGCGAGTAATCGATTCCGTCGATCCGCGCGCATAACGTCGGCGGCATGATCTTTTCGGTATCCGCGCCCGCGCTGTAGCATCGGGCCCCGCACAGATCGGTCAGGACCGCATCACCGGTCGCGTCGATAAACGCCTTCGCCGGGACATAGCGAAAACCTTCAATATTGTTGAGTACGACGCCTCGCACGACTTTTGCCGCCGGATCGACATCAACATCGACCACACGCGTCACAAACCGGACTTCCACACCCGCGTCCTCGCAGAGTTCGTCGAGAAGCCGCTTCAAGGCTTCCGGATCGAAACCGAACCCCCGTTTTGTCCGTTCCCACCGTTCCGGACCACACCCTGGCTCGATCGCTCCGCGGTCGTGGAGCTTCTCGCAAATTTCGACGACGACTCCGCCGACCATCGAGTGGACGTTGTTTCCCAGGCAGTACCAACTGCTCACGAGTCCGCTGGTGCCCATCCCCCCGAGTGCTCCGGTCGCTTCGATCAACAGTACACGTACGCCTTGACGCGCCGCGGCTATCGCCGCGACAGAACCCGC
>PXBQ01000414.1 GCA_003566875.1 Spirochaetaceae bacterium
AATTTCTCGACGCAGTGTATAGGTACGCGTCTTTGACCGAAGGCGACATACGACGACGAGCGTTAAACCGGTACCGGCGTCTCGGCGGAGACTCCCCGCAGAGCCGAATCCTCGAGCTACCGTTTGTCGAGTCGCTTCCCGAGGCGTGGGAATCCATCATCGAGTCCGGCGGTGGCGAGTTGCTCGATGTCATTGTGGAGTTCTACAGATTTTCGCGTGTTAGGTCCGACGCCGCCGCTCTTTCGGCGGTCACGGAGTTTGCGCGCACACTTGATGGTGAGGTCTTTGTCGAATCGAGCCGCGACGGGTTCTACACGATCAGATACTCGTTCTCAAACGGTCGTGTGACCCAGATCGGATTTGACGAGAACACGGACGGCGTGGAGGATCTCGTAGTATCGTTTGAGGAAGGACGGATCGTGTCGGCTGTGATCCGCGTCGGCGATCATAAGACGATCGACGTCTACACGACAGTTCTCGAGTACGCCGAGTATCCGTTTGTCTCGACCGTTCGATTTGAGAGCGACGGCCGATATCGCGCATACACCGCGTTCGACGGACGTGTTCGGGTTCCCGTCTTTCCCGCGGGTTCCGAAGTTGTTTACTTGACCGAGACGACGTCGCGAGATCGTGTTGACGCCTTTCGTTTGTTTCCGATCGAACGGGTGCGGACTATCGTCGATGAAGAGTCGCTCAGCGGACGCGCGAGGATCAGAGAAGAGTCGGACGGTACGGCTACGCGATTTGTGCATATGGACAACGGAATTCCGTACCGATCGGTCGAGGACAGTAACGGCGACGGCGTGATTGACCGCGTCGCCTTCTACCGTGACGGAGTGCCGTACGGTGCACGGCGCGACCTACTCGGTGACGGCGTTTTCGACGCCGTCGAGAGGATCGTGGACAACGAGGTCACCGCAATCGCTGTCGATACGCGTGGTGACTCCGTCCTCCGTTTTGTGATGACCTTCGGAGACGAGATGCACCGAGTGTGGGATTTTGACGGTGACGGTCGTGTCGATGCTGAGCAGCGGATCCTTCCGGACGGTTCGATACGCGCCGGGTACGCGACGGAACTCGGTGGTGCGGGCGTGTCGGTCAGTGATGTGCGAGCGTTTTTTGAGGGGGCCGAGTGACCGAGTGTTTCTATTCTCGACGGTGTGTTTTGTGCGCAACGATGTTCGCATTCCTGGTTCTGCTCGGTGCATGCGCTACGATCGATGTACCCGTTGTCGATCCGGTCGACATGGCGGAACGGACGCAGAACCGAATCGAACGCGAAATCGCGGACGGTTCAATGGCTCGCGCGATACAACAGATAGGCGTTTCGCGCAACGCCGGGACGATCGATGACGAGATTCTCGACCGATTGTATGACTCGGCGGTGACCGGCATAGCGGACGCCGCGCGTAGGGCCGTTGAGAACGGCGATTACCGCGCGGCTCTGATCGATCTTGAGAACCTGGCTATCCTGAGCGGTGAAAAAAAAGACGTCGGGATATCACGCGACGACTTGCTCGTGAGACTCGCGATGAAGTATCGAGACGAGGGAAACGTCGTGGCTGCGCTGCAGTACTACCTTGAGCTCGATGAGCCGGCCCGGCGTGATCCGGAGGAACTCGCGTCTTTTATCCGGTATGCGGCAGAGAACAAGAACCGGCTTGCGACGCGACGGCTGCTCGAAACGGCCGACGAGGTTGGAGTCGATGTCGGTTCGGAATACCGCGAAACGTCGGAGGCGACGCCGGATCTCGCGGAAATGGTCGCGGGGACGGTGACGATCTGGGTGAATCGCGGTATTCGCATTCAACGTGGAGTCGGTTATCCTGATCGCGTCATTGGAAGTGGCTTTTTTATCGATCCGCGCGGATACATCATAACAAACTACCACATTATCGAAAGTGAGGTAGATCCGACGTACCGCGGGTACTCACGGCTGTACATTCGCCTACCGGATTCGCCCGATGAGCGCGTTCCGGCACGTGTCGTCGGCTACGATCGCGTTTTCGATGTCGCTCTGCTGAAGGTTGAGGTTGACCCCGAGTACTTTTTTTCATTCAGCAGTATTCGGACGCTTCGGCCGGGAACGCCGATTTACGCCATCGGCTCGCCGGGAGGATTGTACAGTACGATCACCTCCGGAATCGTATCGGCGACGGGTCGGCGTTTTTTCCAGATGGGCGACGCCTTGCAGATGGACGTGCCAATCAATCCCGGTAACTCGGGGGGGCCCGTTGTTACGAGCGACGGGGATCTGGTCGGTGTCATTTTTGCGGGTATCCAGCAGTTCCAGGGAGTGAACTTCGCGATCCCGTCTTGGTGGATACGTGCTTTTGTGCCTCGTCTTTACGACGGCGGTCCGATCAAACACGGCTGGGTCGGAGCGGCGTTGCACGAGTTCGCGGACACGCTGACCGTGACCTACGTCGCGCCGGGGTCGCCTGCAGCCGAGGTCGGACTGGAGTCAGGCGACGTGATTTCACGGGTCGGCGGGCTCAACGCAAAAAAGATCGCAGACGTACAGGCGTTACTGCTGAAACACGAGCCGGGTCACTTGATCGAGCTCGAGTGGCTTCGAGACGACACGAAACGCCGTAACCTTGTGCTGCTGTCCGAACGGCCGTATAGCCCGATCGAAGACGTGGTGCCGACCGAGGCGCGGGAAAACCTTATTCCCCCTCTTTTCGGCATGGAAATCTCCTCGACCGGTACGCGTTTCTTGCGTCGAACCTATGTCGTAGACCACGTCTACCCGGGCT
>PXBQ01000391.1 GCA_003566875.1 Spirochaetaceae bacterium
CGTCGAGGTGCGGTTGCGGAGCGTGTGTGATGAAAAACTGACTGCCGTTCGTGTTCGGCCCCGCGTTCGCCATCGAGATCACCTTTGCGTCGTGCACCAAAGGATTGCCGCGCGTCTCGTCCTCGAACCGGTATCCCGGGCCACCGCGTCCCGTTCCGGTCGGGTCGCCTCCCTGAATCATGAAGTTGTCGATTACACGATGGAACACGACGCCGTCGTAAAACGACTCGTTCGCGAGAAAGACAAAGTTGTTCACGGTCTTCGGCGCGTGTTCCGCCGAGAGCTGAAGCTCGATCTCACCCTTCGAGGTGTGGAGTACCGCGACGTACTGTTTCTCGACGTCTATCTGCATGCTCGGAGCATCGTCCCATTGTTTTGCGCTCATGTACTGAACTCCCATTCCTTGATTTCGCGCAGTATACAGGACTCGACCGCATTGTTCTATGTCCGGCTTCCGCCAGATGTGCGGCTTCCGCCAGAAAATGCGGCTTCCGCCCGATATTGCTGCTCGTTCACTCGGCGAGCAGCGCGTACGTGATCGCGTCGATAAACTCCGGCACGTCTTTTGGAACGCGCCCCGTCACGAACGGGCCGTCGACTATCGCAGAGCAGTCGGGCTCGAATGTCCCTCCCATAATCGAGACGTGCTCTCCACACGCACCGACTCCTGCGATTCGTCGTCCGTGCACCAGATCCGCCGCGGATAGCGGGATCGCGCCGTGACAGATCGCCGCGATCGTGGTTCCCGCCGATGCGGCGCGTTTGAGCCACTCTATCGGTGTTCGCGCTGCGACCATGTTCCACGGACAGAACGCACCCGGTATCATCACGAGGTCGACGTCGGCCGGATCGGTTCGGGACAACTCGGCGATACGGTACCGGTCTTGAGGGATCTCCTGGAATGGGATCGAGACTCCGAAGTTGCCCATCACGACGTCGAGGCCGAGAAGCGGTGGACGCGAGCGAAGCGGCGCGGGGAACGTCAGGATCAAAAGGTCTGCGCCGCGGTAGAGCAGCTCGAGCGCGGGTGCGACGAGTTCGATATCTTCGAAATCCTCGCCGCCGATGATCGCGATTTTCTGTCCCGCGAGCGATCCCTCGCGCGGGTCGACAAACGGCGGGTCGAAGGCGCGTGCGAACTCGCGGACGAACGCCGCGGTGTCGACAGTGTCGCGCGCGGTCACGAGGCTCGCGTTGCGCACGACCGGCTCGTCGACAAACGAGCCCACCTTCTCCAGGAGGTACGATACGACCGCGTTTCCCGTACAGCGTCGCCCGTTCACTACGTGCGCCGCGACGAGCGCGAGGCTCCCTTCGCCGATAGCCCCGATCTTCGAGCCTGTCTCCGCGTGGCGCGCGATCAGGCTCAGCGCCTCTTTTTCGGTCGTGAGGATATCCGCCGAGTGGCCCCCGAGCACGATAATCCCGTCGTACGACTCCGTCGCCGCGTCGCCGAGCGTTCGGTACGTCGAGCGAGCATACCCGAGCACGGGAATCGGGTCGATGCTGACCCCCCACATGCCGTGCACACCTTTCGCCGCGTGCGTCGGCCGCGTGTTCTTCCACTTCGGCCCGTCGGCCGCGACGAACTCGACGTCGGCTCCGAACTCCGAGAGATACTCGACGAGGTGGTACGCCTGGAAATCGCTGAACTCGGCCGCGACGAGAAGCGCGATCCGCTTTCCCGAAAGTGGCCCACGCGGTTTCTTCCCTCCCGTCGCCGCCCCGGTCCACGTAACGACACCGTCAACGACGGTGATTTCTGCTCCGGACTCGCGAGAAACACTGAGTACGTCGTGTCTGGTCATTTTTGCCTCCGTCGAATTGTTCCTTGGATAATTGTAACTCGAGTCGGGATATCTTCAAAGAGGGGGCGGTCCGGCTATGCCGATGATTCGAAAAAAAGTTAGAACGGCGCACGAAAAAACTTGACGATACGAGAAAAGCCGTGCTAAAATTGGTGGTACCATTAAATACGATGCATTAGTCATTAGCACCAAATGCATTAAAATTAACATTTTTTGGAGGGCAATCATGAAGTGGCAAGGGTATGACGAAAAAGCTGCGGATCGGGTGAACAAGGTCGTCGCGAAGGTCGTAGGAAGCCGCGCGTTCTACACAATCGTCGCGCTTGCGTCGCTGGCGATGGTCCTGGCTGCAAGCTTCAAGTGGAGAGGCTGACCCGCGGAGTTTGAACGGGTTTTTGGTTGGTCTGATTTTCCGAGAATTGCGTTAACGGCGTGTCGTGCCGGGGTGGATTGACGTCAGGTCGAAGTTGTGGCGGTATGCGCGGCGATCGTCGGTGCGATGCTTCCCGTGAGGGGTTGCGCATCGATGATTGGCGTGCACGTCACGCGGGATCGAGGCGTGCCGTCGCCTGGCCGATTTGGGCCATCTCGTGGCCCGTTGTTTTTGCCCGGGTTGTTGTTGTTTGCCGGTGCGGTGTGCTACTCTTCGTCAATGAGAATCTGGGCGCGTCTCTACCTGGTAGCTGTTGCGCTGGGTAGTATCGGCTTAGTCATCACACAATCATTCGACACCTCTTTGCTCACGTACGCGACTGCGCTCGTCTTGCTTACGATCGCGTCATTTCTCGCTCAAGTGTACGAACTCGAGATTCTCCCTCACTTCGGCCTCTCCACTCAGGTTGCGCTCGCTCTCGCCTCGGTCTACATCGGTGGGATTTCGTTGGGAATATCGGTTGCGTTACTCTCGACGCTTCCTGCCGAGTTTCTGCTCCGTTGGGACCGGTTGAAGGA
>PXBQ01000210.1 GCA_003566875.1 Spirochaetaceae bacterium
CAGGACGAGTCGCGCGCGACGTACTGCCGGCTCATCCAGAAAGACGACGGCGTAATCGACTGGAGTCGCAGCGCGGTCGAGATAGACCGCATGGTGAGGGCGTACGACCCGTGGCCGCGCGCGCGGACGACGTTCGCCGGAGCCGATCTCGCGATCCGCGCCGCGCGCGCTCTCCCGGGTTCCGGTCCGGGCGCGGGTTCCGGCGCCGAACCCGGGGTCGTGACGGGTATGGACAACGATTCGGGTATTTTGGTACAAACGGGTAGCGGCTTACTCGCGGTACGGGAACTCCAGCTCGCCTCACGGAAACCTTTGACCTGGAATGTTTTTTTGAACGGTACGCCCGGGTTCATCGGTGCGAGACTTGGGTCGGAATTTCGGAGGAATGAATGATAATGAGACGACGGAGATTTTCCAGCGGCGATTCCGACCAGCCGGAAGTCCGGTACTTTCGTATAGTCGTGTTTTCTTTTATCGGTATCGCGCTTCTGATGTTTCTCGCGGGATTGACGACTTTTCTGGTCTCTCTGCGCGGAGCAGAACAGACCCTCGTCCCCGACGTGCGAAACGTCGACGCGCTCGAGGCGCTCGTGTCGCTGCAGGAGCGCGAGTTGTACCCGCGCGTCCAACTTCGCTACACGGGTGATCCCGCGTCAAAAGGCCAGGTCATCGACCAGGCACCCGCCCCGGGGACGGTCGTGCGCGCCGGCCGGCGGATCGTGCTCGTCGTGTCGCAGGGAGCCGTCGTGAGCCACGTTGGCTCGTACGTCGGTCGAACGCTGGACGATGTCCAGATCGAGCTTCAAACGACGTACTCGCGATTCGACCCTCTCCTCAGGATCGCCGACGTCATGTACGTCTTCGACGACGAACCCGCGGGTACGGTGCTCGAACAGGACCCGCCGAGTGGATTCGAGTTGTCCGGCCCGACCGACCTGAAACTCGTCGTGAGCCGCGGGCAAGACGTTCCGCGCGTCTCGCTTCCCGCGTACACGGGGCTTCCGTACACCGAGGCGATCTCGCTTCTCGCGCGCGCGAACACGCCGTTCGTGTTCCAGATCCTCTCGCCGCGCGCCGACCGCCGACCGGGCATCGTGATTTCGCAGGAGCCCGAACCCGGCACGATGGTCGTTCCGGGCACGCGCCTCACGTTCACGATGGCGCCGCCCGCCGAGATTCCCGAGGACCACGTCTTCGGCGTGTTCGAACGCACGCTGCCGGACTATCCGGTTCCTGTCGACCTCCGCCTCGACGCTGTCGCCCCGGGTGGAGACCGCTCAACCCTCTTTCAAATGCGTCATCCCGGTGGCCCGATCGCGCTCCCGTACGTCGCGCGTCCCGCGACCGACCTCATCCTGTACCGCTTCGACACCGAAGTCCTCCGCTTCACGGTCCCGGCACCGTGAGCCACTGACCGTGTAATAATGGTTCCCATTTCGCGTTGAAATGGGAACCACACCTTGACAGCCGCGACGGTGAAGCGGTACCATCGGCGAATAGACGCGGGCGTCGTATAACGGCATTACCCGAGCTTCCCAAGCTCGTGACGAGGGTTCGACTCCCTTCGCCCGCTGTTTTAGCACTGTTGAGTTGCCATTCAGGAACGAGTAACGAAGATGCCCGACGTCGGGCGCTTTTGCACAAAATCAAACTGTGACCACAGAACTCTCGCGTCACGCGCCGGCCTACCTCCACCTCGGTAGCCGCGCGGTCTGCGCCTTTGCTACAATACGCGATATGAAACTGGACCTGACGCGCGCCGCGTGGCTCAACGAGCCGGCCGTTCACTCCGTCACGGACGCCGAACTCCGTATCACGACCGAGCCCGGTACCGATTTCTGGCAGCGCACCTATTACGGGTTTCGCAATACAAGCGCGCACGCGCTGCTTTGGAGCGAGAGCGACAACATAACGCTCACCGTCCGCGTCCGCTTCGAGTACCGGTCGCTCTTCGACCAGTGCGGCGTCGCGGTCTACCTGAGCGACGACTGTTGGTTCAAGGCGTCGATCGAGTATCACGACGCTTCGTTCTCCCGGCTCGGAAGCGTCGTCACGAACCACGGCTACTCCGACTGGGCCACCGTCGATATCCAATCTCGTGACGAAATCTGGTACCGGCTCAGCCGTCGGGGCCCGGACTTCCTGATCGAATCCTCACTCACCGGCACCGAGTTCACCCAAATGCGCATTTTCCACCTCGCCGCGCTTGGCGAAACCACCGCAGAGATGGGCCACGAAGACCCGCCACGAACGCCGTCCGTAGGCGCGCCGATCGGTTTCTACGCGTGCAGCCCGCTCGACTCCTCGTTCACCGCGGTTTTTGATCGCGTCACGCGCGAACGCAGTCGCTGGGCTCCACACCCCGCGTAGACCGGCCGCGGCCTCCAAGGCCGGTTCGGATTGTCTACGCGGTTCTCATTCGCTCAAAAAGGTGTCGGGATCAATTCCCGCCTGCCGAAGGATCGCCCTGAGTGTACCCTCGGGAATACTGCCGGGATGATTGGGTATTGTCGTTCGGAGTCGTGAAGTCGGATTCCACCAGATCTCGTGACTTCCCTTCGCGGACCGGTCAAACTCGAAGCCGAGGCGACGGAGTCGCTTCGTGACCTCTCTATAGGAGAAACCTGACAGGAGGAGAAACCTGACAGGCGCCCCACTACGCGGTTACGGCAACGTCCAGGTCGATGGTGGCACCAACGCGCCGGAGCGCGGCTGGTACGGGATCGCCGTGGTCTCTGTACGATTCGAGCAATCG
>PXBQ01000279.1 GCA_003566875.1 Spirochaetaceae bacterium
CTCAACACGATCAAGGTTCACTTCATGGGCAACATCCTAAACCGTGGTCACCAGGGAACCGGAGGTCACTGTTCGGGACGCATTCTGAAGCTCGCCGACGCGCGAGGCGCCGGCCGACCGACTCCGGATCACACCACGCCGCATATCCTTCTCGTCCGTCATCTCTCCGAGGACGACCTGCCGCTGGTTGCACGCGTCCGCGGGGTCATATGCGAACACGCTCCGGAGGTCGCGCCGGAGGCGCTTCACGCGGTGAACAACTCGATCGTCGTGATCTCCGAGGTTCCCGATGCATTCGACACGTTCGAAGACGGAGCGTACGTGAGCCTCGATGGCGCCGAGATGATCGTCTACGAGGGGCTGCTACCGGAGTCCCGCAGTAGAAATCCCTGAAAAACTTCCCGTCGCGTTCACGGCAATCGGCCCGGCCAATCAGCTCGGTTAAATAGCGCTTCCGTACTTGAGCAGCAACTCGTCGAGCGCCTCCCGCAGCAGGCTCGCTTCGGTCCGGTTCAGCGCCGCCGAGAGTTTCGTCAACCTGTCGAGTGTCGCCTTTGGGTAGTAGTTGCTCTTGAGTATCATTTTCGACTCGACGTGAATCGCGACCCTTCCCTTGCCTTCGGACTTTGCGCGGTACAATGCCTCGGCGGCCGCGCGCTGCAGATCACCGACGTTGCCGGCGTGCGTCGGTTTGTTCGCTATACCGAGCGACAAGCTTACGTGACGCGGCGTGATCTCCCGGATTTCGAGGTGAGCGACGTGCTGCCTGATTTCCTCCATCACGATCAACGCGTTCTCGGCGGGCAGGGCCGGAAGAGCCGCGGCGTACTCGTCGCCTCCGAGGCGCGCGGCGACCGCGTCGGACGGCAGGCTGCCGGCGATCGCGGCTTCGAGTCGGCGCAGGACCGCATCACCGGCGTCCCTGCCGCATGAATCGTTTATCTCCTTGAAGTGATCGATATCGATCAGAACAAACGAGACCGATTCGCCCTCTCCCATCGCCTCGAGCCGTCGCTCGAACTCGTCACGGCTGAGCAGGCGCGACTCCGATTCCTGAACGCTCTTTTCCATGGAAACCTCCCGAACGTAAATTTATCGTCCGGAATCAAGGGTAACGCATAATACGTATATATGTCAAGAGTATTGTTATATAGGTATTGCACAATACGCAATACAAAGAAGACGATTACGCTGAACCGAGTAACTCGATTAGTTTCCTCCGTACAGACTCGTACTTCCTCCTTTCGCCACGGTGCGCGAAAAAACGCATATCGACGAGGGCGCCGTACATCTTGTAACACGTGATCCGATCCGCGAAGTGTGGCGGATCTTCGCCGGCGAGCCGGACTCTCTCGAGCACACGCGCGGCGAAGCCGAGCGCCGGGTTCCAGAACTCCATCGTCGCGACGTCGAAAACGAAGTCCCCGTACATCGCGAACTCCCAATCGACTATCCCGTTAACACGCTCCCCATCGACGATCATGTTCCCGAGATGGAAGTCTCCGTGCACGAGGTAAGGTTGCGCCGGCGCACGGTTCAATAGTTCGCTCATCGCGGCCAACCCATCCGAGAATAGCGGCCGGTCGAGCGCGCCGGTCGCGAACAACTCGGTCCAGTTCTCGTACGCTCCGGCCGTCGGCTCGCGAAACACCGAACGCAGCGCATTGGACCAGGATGCGTCGGGAGCGGTGCCGTCGGAGGAGATTCCGCCGAATCCACGCTCGGGTGCGATTGCGATGGCGTTTTTCCGGATCAGGAACTCGACGATCTCGGCGACCACCGGCTCGTCACCGGACTTCACGACTGAAGACGCAGGAACGCCTTCGATCAGCTCGGTAATGCAGTACTTCAACCCGGAGCTGTCGCCGCGAGCGACGACTCTCGGAACCGGCAGAACCGTTCCGAACAGCCGGTGTACCACGTCGGCCTTCCGAAAACTCTCGTCGCTCGCACGAAACTGCACGACGTACCGTTTTGCGTCGAAAGTGTACCGGAAGACACGGCTCAACTCCCCCATCTCGATCGGCTCGACGTCCTTGACGCCGTCACCATGAATCGTGAACAGAACGCTCGAGGCGTCGAGGGCGATCATCTCAGGCTTGAGCCATCGGGTGCTTTCGCTCATTCGCGATCCTCTCGCTCAGTCCCGCTCGAGCGCGCGAGAAAACCGATAATAGTATCGAGCACGGGTCCGAGGTGCTCGGGCGCCTCGTTTATGAGTGTGTGTGGATATCGCGGGAAAATCCGCGTGTCCGCTCGAGGAAATAACTGCTCGAGCACCTGCACGTTGTGCTTCCACTCGACGACCGAGTCCGCGGCACCCTGCCCGATCAGCGTCGGCCCGCCCCATAACGGCTCGTCCCGGCTCTCAACGGTCGGCACCCAGTCGTCGAGGGCGAGAACCCACTCGGGATCGAACGTCGGGTGCAACAATGGATCACCGGTCCGGATGAACTCGAGGAACTCGGGGTTCCGGATGTTGCCTTTCGACATCGGGAACCCGATCGGGACGCGCAGCGGACGGCGCAGAAACGCGCGCACGAACCACGCACGAAACGGATGGCTCACGAGCCGGACGAGCGGCGCGGCGAACACGAGCGCGGAGAGCGCCGATGCGTGTTCCGGCTCGCTGCGTACAAACTCAACGAGCGCCGACGCGCCGGTACTGTGGCCGAGCGCGTAAGTCGGTACGTCGAGAGCTTCTGTCTCGGTGATTCGCGCGAGCGTGTCGCGCACAACGTCGCCGTACA
>PXBQ01000485.1 GCA_003566875.1 Spirochaetaceae bacterium
AGCAGGCGACCACCTGCTGCAACAGCCCCCGGTAGTCGATCACCCGTTTGGCGTAGTAATCGAGCCGAAAGGTCTGACGGCTGAACCCGCGCCCGCACACCCGGCAGCGAAAGCGCGGCACTGCGCCGAAGGCGTCGGTCCCGTACCATCCGTGTCGGTAGTACCATCTTTCATCGGCGCCCTCGCCCCTGCGGTCGCGCGTG
Organism: Spirochaetaceae bacterium; assembly: GCA_003566875.1. Lineage (GTDB taxonomy): Bacteria > Spirochaetota > Spirochaetia > DSM-27196 > PXBQ01 > PXBQ01. The sequence continues at coordinate 204 of PXBQ01000485.1, forward strand.
TGTTCCCGACAATCCGGGTTCACGCAGAACGGAGGAATGAACGCTTCGGCCGGCACCTCATCCTCAATTTTCCGAAGTATGATCTTTCTCATACCTCTCTATACGCGTGCGGTTTTTCCCCTGCTTCAGGTATTTTTCGATTTCACCAATCTTCGTGGCAGTTAACGTGACTTGCCGCTTGGTGGTGAAGGGTGAGTATATTCGAACTATGGGATTTCTCCGAAAGACACTCACGATCGCAGTGATAACTATCGTTACCGCGTTTTTGTCGTTCGGATGCGCGACCGTTCGTGAACGAGAGCGGCTTCCCGAACGTCCCGACTGGGAGTACGTCGTTCGTGTTTCGACGCGTGATGATCGTTTTCGCCACGGTGAGTTACGATTCAAAGGTGAAGCGGTCGAACCGGTGTTCTCGGCGGTCGTGATCGACGACGCGATGTTCACGTATACCCTCAGAACGGCCGACGAGCCGTTCCGCGGGTACCGCAGAGAGGCCGAGTTCACTCTTCCGGTCGGTCACTCAGATGTCGATTTCGAGTCATACGACCGCTCGCGCGGATGGTATCTCGCCGAGCTTGGAGAGCGCCGCGTCGGTACGCCTGAGAACTGGGTGTGGGTGAGGCGCGAGAACGTCGGCGCGTACGTCGACCCGACGCGTCTCCGCGAGTTCGCGTCGCATCACCGGCTCAACAGGATCGAAACACCTCAGGTCGAGACGCGCGTTCAGGTTCAACTACAGTATACGATACGCCTGTGATGGACGTGCGGCGATGTCTCGGCGCGCCGCTCTACCGGGAACTCGACGACTTCGTTCTCGGATGCAGAACCTGGTCGATCACGATCACGAGCGCGAGAATAAACGCAGGATCGACGTCCGCGACGATGTCGACCCCGTACGTGTCGCGCCACGCGAACCATTTCTTCGAGATCACCGCGACGACACCGGACTCATTCCGGATCTGGAAGTCGTACGCGAACGCGTTGCCGTCGATGTTGAACTCTCCGTGAGTTCCACGAATCGCGAACTTGTTTCTGAAGAATGCAAACAGCTTCTTGACCGACGCGACCTCGGTTCCGTCGCGGTAAAAAACGTACTCCGGAAGAAACCGGAAGAGCTTCTTCTCGATACGGAGCAGCTCGGACCCCGCCATGTCGAGGAACGATAGCCGCCCCCTGAGCGAGAACACCTTCCCCCTGACCTGAAAGCAGTCTTCCTGCCGTTCGTTCTGAATCGTAAACTTGTCGGCGAGGCTGAACATCTTCTGTTTAACGACGTACTTCATCGAGTGCTCCTTCGCGAGAGATACGCGATTCTAACCTACCGGTCCGGCGTACGAATACAGTCGTCGATTCCGGAAGAACCGCGTCAACCGGCGCCGCCGTCGACCATCCTGAGCACGCGTCCGGACGCCGACTGTGCGTGTTCGGCCTTCCTCCGTGCGGTTTCGACCAGGTCGCGCGCAAGCTGCTCTTGATCGCGTGCCGCGACCGCCATCGCCTTTTCCTTCCAGTCCCCGCGGATCGATTCGGCCCCGTTTAAGGCACCCACGATCGCGCCGCCCATCGAGGCGATCGTGTCGGCATCGCGTCCGAAGTTTGCCGCGTACGTTACGGTCCGCTCAAAATCCCCATCGGCGAGATGGAGAATCGCGAGCGTCAGCGGGACGGTTTCCCGCGAGTCGCATATGATCGGCCGGAAGAACTCGGTCTCACGGCGGTACATCTCGCGCGCAAACGCTTCGAACTCGGCGGTCGTGCGCGCGACCTTCATCACCGCTTCGATTGCGGTGAGCATTTCGCGTCCGCTCGTCGGGAGGATCGCGTCGACCGCGGACTCGATGATCGAGGCGACCGTTACCCCGGGCTCGAAAGCCGCAGCGACCGCCGCGGCCATGCACGCGGCTCCGTCGCAGCAGAACGCAACGTCGTACGTGTGGATCAACGCAGCAAGCTCGTACGCCTGCCGCGCCGCTTCGTGAGGGTTCATCATGTTCACGACGCCGACCGGCGATATACACATCGCCGAGCTCGAACTCGGCATGTTGCCGAGCGCGACCGTTCGCGGCGCGTAACCGTGCCGGAGCTTCGACGCGGTGTGGAGGACCGACTGGAAGAACTTTCCGACCTTCGGCCCGAATATCTCACCGTATCTTTCGGTCCACGTTGCCGCCCAGTCGTCGATCGTCGCGCGCCCTTCGGTGCGTATCAGCGTATCGGCGAGCAAGTCCTTCATGATCGTGTCGTCGGTTCCTGAAGAGTCGAAGTCCGATACCCATCCGAATCGATCCTGGATATCCCCGCGGCGCATGTTTTCGGTCGGTGTGCCGAGAGCGTCGCCGATCAGTCCGCCGAGCATACAGCCGAGCGCTTTTTCGATCATGGAAGTATCAGCGTCTTGAGCGACGACTGCGTATCGGGATTCTCGCACTCGCGTGCGAAAACGTCGGCGATTTCATCGAGAGAGTGCCGTACGGAGTTCTTCATGATGATGTCGAGGTCGAACACGCCTCGCGCGACCGCGCGGTACGCCTCGCGCATGTTCTCG
>PXBQ01000492.1 GCA_003566875.1 Spirochaetaceae bacterium
AAGATATCGGGACTGAGTTCCGCGAGTGCTTTGAGTCGATGTCGTGCGACGGGACGCTGTTTAATTCCGTGCAGTGCCTGAAGACCCGTCCTCGCGAGCCATTCTACCCGCGGTGTGTCGGTCCCCTGTGCGTCCCACGCGTCCCAAAGATCGACGTAGCCGAGACGAAAAGAACCGGTAACAGTACCGTCGATCCCAAAGTCGAATCGCGGAAGTCCTACGCCCACGGCAACACGATCGTAGGAAACGTCGCTGAGCCGGTACTCCGGATGCGATCCAAAGGGATGGTCACTACCGCGAGAGTACTCGGCGAAGAGTCGCACCGTCGGACCAAGGGCGAAGGCGGCGTGGAGACCGTACTGGAACTGAACCGAGTTCATGCGCCACTCGAGGTACGGAGTTCCGAGATGCGCGCCACCGGGACCGGTGAACAGATAGACTCCGTATCGCATGCCGAGTGCGAACCGTTGCCCAACTCGGAACAAGCCTGCAGCCCCGACGAGGTGCAACTGGAAGTCGTCGAGATCGGAGCTTCGAAATAGCTGGTGGTTAAACTCCCAGTCCATTACCGCGCCCGGGCCGTCGGCGGCGAGCAGATAGAGCGGATCGATGGTCGCGTACGGATCCGGAAAGTCCCGGGCGTCCGCATAAGCGGCGGACAGGAGCATGACGGTAAGAACGAGGACTCGTCGGGAGCCGATTCTACGGTTTATCAATAATTTAACCCCGATTGTTCGGCAAAGATTTCATCTATGCCGGCATGAACACCTTTGGTTCCGACCTCGCCTTGGAGGGCTTCTTGAGCATCATGCCGAGCACGAGCCGCTCCATGGGATTGACTTTGTTCGTCCGGGCGTCGTTCGGGCATGCGCGCACGCACGCCATGCAGCCGATGCATCGCGTCTTGAGTTCCTCGCTCACGTAGGCTCCGTTACTAGATGCGATTATCCCGCTTGGGCAGACTTTGCCGCACGAGCCGCACTCCGTACAGGCCGTCGCCGAGTATCGGGGCTTTAATCCCGCGGTTTTTGGCGATTTGCTGAACATATCCAACTGTTCTTCAACATCGTCTACTGCAAGAACGCCGGATGCACGTGCGCTTTGAGCGCCAAAACGTCGCGCGGTGTCGAGATCCGCATCGTCAGGCCTACTCACCGCGACAGGGATCACCGCCGAGTAAGAGTGCTCTCCAATGAATGCGCCGGCGGAGACTACTTGGAAGCCATTGGAGTCCAGTATTTCGCACAGTCGTCGTAGGGCAACTCCAAAATCTCGATTGCCGTATACCACGACAGCCGTCGCCCGGCGCCCATGCCCTTTGACGAGTGACAAGGTATCCCGAGCGAGAGGAGGGATCTTGCCGCCGTACACCGGGACCCCGACCACGACATGATCGTACTTCGCCACGATCCGTTCCGGGTCACCGATCAATAACGTACGTCCATCGGGTAGGGTCAGATCGAGGACTGTCGGATCGCTGTCGCTGATTCCTTTGGCTATCTCGAGGCAAACCTTGCGCGTGGTCCCTGTCGGCGAAAAACACATCACAGCAACTTTCATGCTCCACTCCTTGCCTATCAGGTGAATGATAGGAAAACGATAGGAACTGTCACTTCGGGATTTTTGTGTTTTGTCGCTTAAAAACGGGGTCGCCCCGCGTTTTGGTGCCTTAATACACCCAAACGACCGCTCTTTTTTGATTACCGGCAACGCCGGAACGGCTCTAGTATAGATTCGGCCTATTGGGGTGTCAAGGCTCGGAAACTGCCATGAAGCCTGGGGAATTCGGTGGGGCAGTGACACGAACGCCGTCGAGAGCGGCTTTGCAGTCGTCCGTCTATCGAGCGTTACATCGATAACTCGATCATCGCTCATCGTCGGATCACGCTTGGCTATAATTTAGTTATGACGCAACTCGCTTGCCCACTTCGCCTCACAACAGTACGATAGACGTGAGAAGAAGGTCCAATACGAGAGAGGGGGGCATCATGAACGTTACGTTGCCGCTGGACCAGATGACGATTTCAGAAAAACTCCAGGCTATCGAGGAAACTTGGGAGGATCTCAGTCGGTCTGCGAACGATGTCCCATCTCCTGCATGGCACGCCGACGTACTCCGGGCGCGCGATTCTCGAGCGAGAGACGGTTCTGCGAACTTTGTTGATTGGGCACAAGCGAAAAAGGACATTCGAGACTCAGTCAAGTGAAGATCCAGATCCTTGACGAGGCCAAAGGGGATCTGGCTGACGAGCTGCAAAAACGGCCCACCGTAACGGAATTGAAGATCGAAAACGCGCACAGTCACGGCAACGGGGCGATGTTTGAAGGCACCGGTAGACACCCCGTGTACTTGCCTGCAAACTACGTATCCGGAGGTGTCGGCTGCCATGTATCCGTTGATTCTGCTCGTCGGGTTTGCAGCTTCGTTCTGGAGTGCCTTTCAATTGCAGGCCGTGACCTTTGCACCACGTCTGAGCCTGTTTACAATCCACAACTTCGAAGAAAAGCGCCGACTGCTGCGGTCGATCGCCGGCGTTTGTCTGGTTCTGTTGATCGTCCTCTATCGGCATGAAACCGGTGCGGCGGCGGCCGTGGTTGTGATCGGCGTCTTTTTGGGGTTGTCGTTTTTGATTGACAACACCAAAGGTTTCCGGGATCTGAACGAAGAGCACATCGTCAAGTCCACCGACGCTGCATTGGCCGGCGACACGATCGTCGTCGGGGTGGCGCCGCCGGGCGAAGGCAG
>PXBQ01000325.1 GCA_003566875.1 Spirochaetaceae bacterium
CCTTTTTCCTTGCACGTTGCGGCAATGAAGATGTTCTCGTCGGTGATCTCGATAGACTCGGCCTCGAGAACTTTTCTCGCCGCATCGGCTCCCTTGGAGGGATCGCGCTGGTTGATCTCGAGCGGACTCTCGGTCGTCCTCGGCAGACCGAGCTGCTCTTCGGCGATCTTCACGATTTCTTCGTCCGGTTCGTACGGTGTCTTGCCGAAGTACCCGAGCACCATTTTTCCGTAGCCTTCGGCAATTTTCTTCCACGGTCCGACCATCACGTTATTGAATGCCTGCTGGAAGTAGAACTGCGAGACCGGAGTCACCGACGTTCCGAAACCGCCGCGCGCGACCGCTTCGCCCATCGCGCGCGCAACCTCGGGGTAGCGGTCAAGAATACCGTTGTCGCGCATCATCTGCGTGTTCGCGGTCAGCGCTCCACCCGGCATCGGGCTGAACGGGATCAGCGGCTCGACCGCGATCGCCTCGGGAGGGAAAAAGTACTCGTTCATGCAGTCGGAGAAAACCTCTTCGGCGTGCATGACTTTCTTGATGTCGACGTCGAGATCGTACTCCGTGCCGCGCAGCGCGTGCCACATCGTGATGATGTCGGGTTGCGCGGTTCCGCCGGATACCGGAGCCATCGAGAGGTCGATCTGGTCGGCTCCTGCTTCGATCGCCGCGATGTACGCGGCGACGCTCGTTCCGGCGGTCTCGTGCGTGTGGAACGTGATGTGTACATCGTCGCCGAGCAATTTTCGCGCTTCTTTGATCGTCTCGTGGACTTTTCGCGGAACCGAGGTTCCCGAGGCGTCCTTGAAACACACCGACTGAAACGGTATCTCGGCCTTCAGGATGCCTTTGAGCACGTCGACGTAGTACGGCGCGGTGTGCGCTCCTTCGACGCCGGGTGGCAGTTCCATCATCGTGACGCACACCTCGTGTCGAAGGCCCGCGTCGACGATGCACTGTCCGCTGAACGTTAGGTTATCGACGTCGTTGAGCGCGTCGAAGTTGCGGATCGTCGATATGCCGTGCTTCTTGAAGAGCTCCGCGTGCAGCTTGATGATGTCGCGCGGCTGCGAGTCGAGTCCGACGACGTTGATACCGCGCGCCAATGTCTGCAAATCGGCGTCGGGTCCTGCCGCTCTGCGAAACGCGTCGGTCATCTCAAACGCGTCCTCGTTGCAGTAGAAGTACAACGATTGAAACCGTGCGCCCCCGCCTGCTTCGAAGTGCAAAATTCCTGCTTCCCGCGCGGCCTCAACGGCCGGCAGGAAGTCCTTGGTAAAAACCCGCGCGCCGAAGAACGACTGAAAGCCGTCACGGAACGCAGTGTTCATGAAATGGATCTTTTTCATCCTAGTTATTTCCTCGTTTTCGTATGTGGAGTACGGCCGCGGCGACCGCTGTCGCGATTTCGTGGTCCGCCGACGCCGAAGGACTCGGCGCAAGGTGTTGCGTTGCGAGCGCGAGCAGTCGCAACGCAAGGACGAGAATCGCGAGGAACACGAAAACCATGGTCATTCCTACGAGAGTGACCACGAGAGCATCTTGAATCATGTCGTGCCTCGGTGTTTTTTTGTTCGGTTATTCCAGAAGCGATCGAGCGCCGTTGATCAGTCGATCAACCTGCACGTCCGAGACCAGGAAGTCCGAACGGCCATCTCGATACGCGGCGTAGAATCCCCGTGTATGCGGAACGAGGTCCAGTCTGAACGGTTGCGCGAAATCCGTCAAGTGGTACGTCACGGTGACTTCCGGCTCTCCGGGCACGGGACTCCGATTGCGTCCGTCCGCGAGCAGCCCGATCGCCTTCTGGTAATACTCCCGGAACGGCTTGTCCTCTATGACCCGGTCGTTCAGGTAGAACGTCTCGTCCGCGTCGGGGTCGTCGGTGCGCTCGACCCGCGCGACGAATCGCTCGTCCGGCGTCTCGACGACGAACCGGTCGACCTTGTCGATCGAGAGGATCAGCGCGAACTTCGAGACGATCGTGAACGGGTCGGTATCGAAGAACCTGAGGTCCGTGCGGAGAGTGAAAACCTCCGGCCGGCCGACGATCCGCGCGTAGTGCGTACTGTCGGAGGCCCGATCGCCGAACACAACGGTCAGGTCGGTTTCCGAGTCCCTGAGGCGCACGGTCGGCGCCGCGGGCCCGAGCCCGTACTGCGCGTAATCGGTCGGACGATCGTCGACGAACCTCTCCGCGAACATCGCCGGGAGCGATTCGAGCAGTTCCTGGAATCGTTCGCCGTCGATCGCGTGCGCCATCCGGAACGGGCTCGTGATCTGGTACATCGAAAACAGCAGCGTCGTTCGGTCGTCATCGTCGCCTACGCGACGCACGACGATCCTCTCGCCGGGAGGCGGCGGGTTGAGCTCGAGGTAATGGATGTCTTCGGTATCGACGTCCGGCAGGTTCTTGTCGCGAAGGTCGTTGTACGTTACCAGGAAGCTCATCGCGTTGAAGCGGCCGATGACGTAGACGTCTTCGTCACCTTCTTTCATCGCGTAGTATCCCGTGCGCGAAGGGGTCTCGGCGCCGATCAGGACGCGCGCGACCGTGCCGTCCTCGAACGTCGCTTCGACGATCCGCGTCGGATCGATGAGCCCGTACACCGAAAGGTCATCGGGATCTTCGAGCCGGCGTTCGGCGCTGATCAGCGGGAACGTATTGCCGGGGCGGCCCACCTGATGCTGAAGCCAGCGAACGTCGTGCGGGTACTCCACGCGCCAGACGCGGTTTTCATC
>PXBQ01000129.1 GCA_003566875.1 Spirochaetaceae bacterium
CTCGAATGAGATGCCGTTTACCGCTTTGATCTCACCGTACGCGTACGAGATCGAGTCAACCGAAATTGCCGCGTTCATACTGCCTCCGTTCGGCGTGCCCAACGGGCTGGGGGCACGACAATGAATGTACTAACAGACTAATACACTGATAGTATAGTACACTGAACGGCGGGCGTCAATGAGATTCGCCAAACTTTTACCTCCAGTTCTTGACACGTTTCACGACGCGTTCGGCGGTTTCGCGGTCTTCGATTCCTTCAACGTGTGAAAGCCAAACACCCTCCGGGCGCAAGGTCTCGAACACCCGCGGCAGTTCGTCGAGCGTGATCGAGACGATCTGCATGCTCTTGCCCGCGTTCTGGATTTTTTGGTACACGGGGATCCAGCGTTCGTAGCCTTCGTTTCCGGCGCCGAACTGCCACTGCACCGCGTCGAGTTCCGGGATCTCGAGGATACGGTCGAGGTGCCTGAGCGCACCGGGTCCGTCGAGGTGGTAGATTGACCGGTCGAGAAATCGGCATTCGTCGATGATTCCCGGGAGAAAGACGTCCTCGAACATCTCTGTGCTGATCATACACGAGAAGTCGTTCGACGGAATGTAGTACCGGCCGGTATGGACCAGCGGAATCCACGACGTGATCGGCATCCCGGCGGACAAAAGCATGTCGTAGAACACGTCGTAGGCGGCATAGTACTCGGGATACGACGCGGCGAGTTTCGCTTTGACCGCATCGACGTTTTCGATCATGTCGATCGCGAGCGCCTCCGGGTCGCGAAGCGCGGCGAGGTGATCGCCTCCGGGGTGAAAGTCGGTCAACCCGACGATGAACGTACCGCGCCCGAATTCGAGCAGCCTGTCGGTGAACCGGACCAGGGTCTGAAACAGTGGGTGATCCATGTCAAGAACCGCTTTTTCGGCGTCCCGCGCCCAGTCGGTGATGCACGGTTCGGTCCAGGTGGTGCGTTCGCCGAAAAAGTACGGACAGCCGCACCACGCGCTGAAAATTTCAGGCCCCATGTTCGGCCAGACGACCGGGAGCGCGTCGGCGAAATATTCGCGGTTGTGCGCCTCCGCCGCGAGCCTCTCGGCGCGATACTCGACGTCGGTCCAGAGTTCCTCGAGCGTTTTGTGCGTTTTCTCCGGTACGGGGACCGTCTTCTCGGCCGGAAGAACGATGCTCACGGGCGCCCGGTCGATCACCTCGTGGTGCCAGAACGCCTCGTACCGCCTGTAACTCTCGTCGTAATCGGGTTTCAAGGAAAAGTTCATGGTGTCCTCACTGAAGTAGCAAAGTTACGGTCACGGGATTGTGATCGGAGTGCTCAAAACGAAGATCGGTGCCGATCGTCTCGATCACCGTCACATTGTTGCTCACGAAAAAACCGTCGATGATCGTCTCGAAGTTCTCACCGCGCACGTACGGCTTTACGTTGTCGCGCACGGTCGTCACGGAGCTGTCAAACGCCAGGGTGAAATCGAGCGCGAGCAGCTCCGCCGGCAGAAAAGCTACCCAATCGGGAAGTGGATCGTGGTACCGATCGAGGAAACTCATGTCGAGCAGATGATTCCAGTCGCCCGCGAGAACGACGTAGTGGCCGTCCCGGTACAACTCGGCAATACGATCGATCAGAAACTCGATCTGCTGCGCACGGATCAACCCACCCTCGTCAAACGCCGAAAGATGCAAATTTATGAAGTACAGCGAACGGCCGTTCTCGACCGGGAACACATTCTCGAGCACGGCGCGTTTGAGGTCGAAGTATCGCTTCGGAAACGGCTCGACGCCCGGCAGCGCGTACCTGCGGGCGGCCGACGACCGAAACCTCGAGAAAGTAAGGAGGCCGGAGTAAGCGTACCCCATCGGCTTCGTGACCGGGACGGGAACCCACCGGGCTCGGTAGTTATACGCGAACCACGCGCCGTACGGTGATCCGAGACGGTCAGTGATCATATCGATCTGATTCGTATCAAAACTCCGTGACGCGCGCTCGTCTACCTCTTGTAGCGCGTAGATATCCGCATCGTTCTCGGACAGGAACCGCAGGATACCGTCGATGTTTACGAGCGTCTGCTCGAGGCTGCGCGAACGCGACTCGATACCGCCGTCCATAAAAAAATCCTGACCGGCGTCCAGTCCCGCGTACCCGATGTTGAAAGTCGTGACCCGGATCGGGACTCCGACCGGTACGGAAGCTTCCACGTTTCGGATCTCACGCGCATTCTCGACCGCGTCCGGCCGGTAGTCGGTCACGACGATGTAGCCAAGAAATCCCAGAAACACCACAACGCCGAGACCGATCACCACGGCCACGCCGAGGCCGACGGATCGCACAACGTTCATCGTGACGCCTCCCCAACTTTTTTCTCGAAAATGATCCCAACCGACACAACGGCGTGAGGCTTCACCGGTAGCTCGATGATCGCGTGGTCCGCGCGTGCCGCTACCGGGACGTCACCGATCGGCTGCTCGGACAGATCGAGTTGCACCGCGGCGCTCACCTGACCGAAAAACCGTCGCGGAAACGTGAGCCGTACGGTGCCCGCGACACCCGTTAGATCGTGCATCGTGACGATTACCATCGCCCCGTCCTCGGACGTCTTGAGGCTCGAGACGGCGATATCGCTCGGCTCGATCTGCACAAGCGACGCGCGGGAAGGCAAGGTGCCGCTATGGACATCGGTTCCGACCGGGATCAGCGCAGCGTTGAAACTCCGCCCCGTCCGATACGCAGCGGCGAC
>PXBQ01000200.1 GCA_003566875.1 Spirochaetaceae bacterium
ATCGAGGGATTGAGCGTGAGCGTGACGATCTTCGCCATAAAGAGTTCCGTCCCTGCGCGTGCTGCAATGGATGATTCGCCGCGATGCTATCGCGTCGCTACCAGACGGATAACCCCGCAAAACCCGTATTGGTTTCGGGGCGAGGGGTGGGAGATTGAGGAAATTCGGGGCGTTTTGGTGTGGGATCGTGGAGGGGTGGTATCATCTCGGGGGCCCCAGACGTGGCCATATGGACTTGTAATGCATGTCAAATGGTCTTATCTTGTTGCTCAATTCATGGAGGAGCGCCAACTGATGGAAGACCTTGTTCTGGAGCGCCCCGCACCGGATCGCCAGGGTGTTGCCCTCAAGGCCTTTGCGCGTATCGCCGATGCGTGGTCCTTGACGCTGCGGGAGGCGGCGGCGCTGGCGGATATGTCGGAATCCACCTGGAAGCGGGCCAGGAAGCCCGGCTATGCGGGGGATCTGACGCGGGACCAGATGCTGCGCCTGAGCGCGCTGGTCGGTCTCTACAAGTCGCTCGCGCTTTATTTCGACGAGCCGATCTCGCGGGACTGGGTGAAGCTGCCCAATCAGGGCCCCGAATTCGACGGCGCGCGGCCCCTGGACGCCATGATCGCGGGCGGGTTGCCGAAGATCCTGCGCGTGCGGGGCTATGTCGATGCGCTGCGGGGTGGGGTTTGAGGATCACTTCCGTCAATGACCGTGCGCTCGTCCGGCTGATTCCGCAGACCCGCCACAAGCCCCCGGTGTTGCGGGGATTGGTGGATAGCGACGAGGAGGCGCAGATTCTCGCCGGGATCGAGGGCGAGACCAGCGCCCGCCTGATCGCGGAACGCGAGGGCAGCCCCGCCCTCGACCGCCGCGAACTGGCCTTTGCGCGACGGGCGCATGATCTGCAACTCTATGGCCAGAGCCATATCAACGCGGCCTTCACCTATACCCGCCCCAGCGGCAATCGGTTCAACACCGGCGCGCGCGGCGCGTGGTATTGCGCCTGGGACATGCTGACGAGCGCGCAGGAGGTGGGCTTCCACCGAACCCGCGAACTGGGCTTCATCGGGCGCTATGAGGACGAAGCGCGTTACGTCGAACTGCTCGCGGATTTCATCGGCGATTTTCCCGATCTGCACGAAGAGGCTCACCCCGCGCTCGATCCGGACCCGGAACAAGGCTACCCCGCCGGGCAGCGCCTTGCCGCCGATCTGAGATCAGAAGGCCATCGTGGCCTGATCTACCCCTCCACGCGCCATCCCGGCGGGCGCTGCTTCGTCGCCTTCGATCCGGGGATCATCCAGAATGTCCGCCCGGGGGCGGGGTGGAGGCTGGTTTGGCGGGGTGCGCCGGAGTTTATGGTTGTAGGGGGATAGGGGGTGTTTTTGGGATGAAGAGGCTTCGATATGCCTGAACCGCTCTCGCGCCCGGAGACCGTATGTGAAGGCCGCGTTTCACGATTCTCTGCTATGGTGCCGCATCGCCATCAGGCAGATAATCCCGCAAAAACGGGTATGATCCCGGGGGAGGGGAAACCTTTGGAACTCGGGTATCCCCCCTCATTTGACGCGCTCAATACGATATATCCATCCTCCACCCCGGGATGAGGAAAGCGTTCAGCGTGCCAGCGCGTTGTCGAACTTGCCCCGGGGCGCAGTATCGATCATGCGCCGAATCTGCGCGTCGTTCGGACGCTCAAACGCGGCGGTCCTGCGAACCACGTAGAGGGTGTAGGCGATCGCGCCTCCTGAAAGGCAGACCGCAGAAACGGACAGAAGGATTTCGAACAGGGTCATCATTGCCTCCTTACCTTCATCATATAGGGCTGCCGTATTCAGATTACGAACCTTCGCTAGGATCCTCGCAAAGTTTCGCCAGCCTGTTAAGGGCTTTCGTTCGGCCCTCGTATTGATCGGCTCTGTCCAGAAGCTTCATGCGTCCAAACCAGGTCGTGCCAGCGCCAATCCCAATTGTCAGGAAGACCAGGGCTGCGACCGGAGCTGCGATCGTACCAGCGAGCCCTGCGATCACGGCCGCACCTGAAAGCCCCATGAGCGTATTCTGAAGCGGCCCGAGGCCGGTCTCGGCCGGCCTTTTGACCTTGCGCTCGGCTTTCTGCTGTTCTTCCGCCAGACGTTTGAACCAGACCGCCAACGCTACGCGCACATCCGGGTCGTTGATGCGTTTGAGGGCTGCATTGAGTGCCACCTCGCCGCTGGGGTGATCGGCAAGCGCCAGAAGGCCGGCGCGAATCATGTCCCAATCGACATCATTTCGCATCGAGGCGTCACTGGCATGGCGAACGATACCGCCTGCGATGTCATCGATCTGGTTCATGAGTGCAGTGATGAGACATGGGTGTGATAATTTCAATATGCAATATTAAGTCGTGTAGATATTATATCTGATCAGCCCTTACCCGGCACGATTAGGGAAGTGATGTCAATATCTTAGCTCAAACTCAACCGCAAATTGGAAGCTGTCGGGGTTTGGAACGATCGTGGCTGATTGTCGAGACGCTGTTTTGTACTCGTTCATCTCTATTCCTGACTTTATCCCCCCCCTCAAACCAACCCACATTCCCCAATCAACTGCGGTATCTTCTCCCTGAACGGGAAGAACCCCCGTGTCGCATGCGGCCAGGCGGCTTTGTCCAGGGGGCGGAGGATGCGTACCAGCCGCAGGCCGGCTTCCCTCAGTTCCGGCTCTAACGCGTCGAGGCGGGGGCGGGCGGGGCCGATGGGGG
>PXBQ01000136.1 GCA_003566875.1 Spirochaetaceae bacterium
GGGCGGCATCGTGACATCACTCGTGATCCGGTCGTCGGTCGGAACCGTCGTTCTCGCGATGTCGCTCGCCGCGCGCGGCTTGGTCGCGGTTCCGGTCGCGGCGGCCGCGGCGCTCGGCAGCGGAATCGGACTCTCGACGATCGGGTATTTCGCCGCGCAACCGCTCGGGACCGCCGCACGGCGGACCGCGGCGATTCACCTGCTCGTCACCGCCTCAGCGTGCATCGTCGGCGGTGTCGTGATCTTCTCACCGCTTTCAATGTGGCTCGTGCCGGACCACGTCGGAACGCCGTTCGCCGCGGCAGTTCACGTCGTGGCGTTCGTGACGGTCTGCCACGCATTGACTTCGTTGCTTCTCGTTCCTGTATCGAGTCTTCTGCCAAAGGCGGCGTCACTCATCACCGTGAACGCGGTCCGGACCGAGCCCGAAGAGCGGCCCTTCACGGTGCTTTCGCCGTCTCTGCCGGAGTCGCTCGACGCGAACCTGCTGCTGACTCAGAGCGCGCTCTCGCGCATGGCGATCAAGACGTACGAGATGCTTATGATCGTGATGAACGCCTCGCAGCTCGATGATGAGGTGCGCGACGGAACCGAGCGGTCGATTGCGATTCGCGATACCGTGAAGGATCTCGAAAACGAGATTGCATCGGCGCTCACGCGTGCGGTTCAGATGCCGTGCAGTCGCGCGCAGGCCGAACGGATCGGGCAGCAACAACGGATCGCGGCGGAACTCTCGCTGATAAGCGACGACTGTTTCAAGACGATGCGGCTGCTCGAGCGCAGCTCCCGGAAGAACTACCGGTTCCACCAAGAGAGCCGCGACGAGTTGTTCGGCTTCACGTCGCAGATACTCGACTTCCTGAAGTACGTCGGCGATTACCTCGAGGGCAGTATCGACCGCCCCGATTGGCAGCTCGCGAACGAAATGGAAGAGACGATCGACAAGGTGCGGAACAAGCTCAAGAAACGCGCGCGAAAAGTCCTCGAGAAGAACGACGATGCGGACATCAAGGCCGAACTCGCTTTTATCGACATCGTGTCGTATCTCGAGCACGTCGGAGACAGGTGCCTCGTGATCTCGGACACCGTACGGCGGCTTTCGGTGTGACTGTGGCACGCAACTTGCGGCACGATTGCCGCGCGATTTTTCGCGGCCGGGTATTGCAATAGTATTCGGATCGGTTGTATGTTTATCGACACTCGGTACGTGAATCGACTGCGCAAGCGGGTATTCCAATACCGGGATCCATAACAGGAGGATATCTATGAAATGTAGTGCGAGAAAAATTCTCGTAGCGCTCGTTGTCGCGGTTTTGGTCGCGGCGGTGGGATTCGCCGGTGGGACAAAGGAAACCGACACAATCCGCATTGGCGTTGCGGGTGCTCACAGCGGTGATCTTGCGAGTTACGGCCTTCCGACCGTGAACGCGGCACAGATCGTCGCCGAAGTGTATAACGAACGCGGTGGAATAAACGGGCGACAAATTCAGCTCTTCATCGAGGACGATGTGTGTCAGCCCGAAGTCGCGGAAAACACCGCGGCGAAGCTCGTCGGCGACCGCGTCGTCGGCGTGATCGGGCATATCTGCAGCGGCGCCACGTTGACCGCGCTCGGTACGTACCTCGAGTCGGGCATCGTCGCGATCTCGCCGTCGGCGACCACACCGACGTTGACGCAGAGCGGTGACTATCCCAACTTCTTCCGGACGATCGCTTCCGACGATGCGCAGGCGCAAATGCAGGTCGCATTTGCTCTGGACCAACTCGGTGCGCGGCGAATCGTCGTGCTTCACGACCGTGGCGACTACGGCCGTGGGCTCGCGGAGTTTGCGCGTGACGCGATCAACGCCGACGGCCGTGGGCAGGTGTTATTGTTCGACGGCGTCACGCCCGGCGCGGTCGACTACTCGGCGATCATCAACCGGATCGAAGCGACGAACGCGGACGCAATCATCTACGGCGGGTACCATCCCGAAGCGTCCCGGATCGTCGGCCAGATGCGAGACCGTGGTATGGACACCGAGTTCATCTCGGGTGACGGCGTGAAAGACGATACGTTCATCCAGACCGCGGGTCCTGCCTCCGAAGGCGTGTACGCGACCTCTACGATGGATACGACGGCCAATCCGCTCGCCGTCGAAGCGATTCAGCGGCACCGAGACAAGTTCGGCGAAGAGCCCGGACCGTTCTACTTGAACGCGTACGCCGCGGCGATCGCGCTCTTCAATGCGATCGAGAAAGCCGGTTCGACCGACATGGAGGCGATTCGCACTGCGTTGCAGTCGGAGTTTGTCGACACGCCGCTCGGCGCGCTTCGTTTTGACTCGCGCGGTGACGCCGAAGGTGTTGGCTTTGCGATGTACCAAGTCCAAGACGGTGCGTACGTCGAGCTCCGGTAGACCATGACTCATTGACGATCCGACCCCCGGTAGCTGCGCGGACGAGCGCGGGCCGGGGGTCGTCTTGTTTACTCAATCTGGGGGCGACACGACGGTGAACTACTTCTTCGGTTTGGTAATCAGCGGATTGACTCGCGGCAGTATCTACGCGCTTCTCGCGCTCGGGTACACGATGGTGTACGGCATCATCGAGCTGATCAACTTCGCGCACGGTGAGATCTACATGATCGGTGCGTTTACCGCGTTGATCCTCGCGTCGGTCCTGAGCATTGCGGGGCTCGACTCGATCAGTATCCTTGTGCTCGCTTCGATCGTCGCGATGGTGTACTCGGCCGCGTA
>PXBQ01000351.1 GCA_003566875.1 Spirochaetaceae bacterium
ATGATCGCGCTCGAGGATGAGCCGGAAAAAGCCGACGAGGCCGACCGTGACTTTCACATGACTCTGCTCGCTGCGTGTGGGAATCAGATCCTGTCGTCGTTCAGTACGATCATCGCGCATCTATTTCACGACTCGACGTACCGCAGCCGATACTGGGACAGCGAAACGATCGACCGCCTCGCAAAAGAGCACCGAAAGATCCTGAAGGCGATCATGGCCGGCGATACCGAACGTGCGCTCAAACTACACGAACAGCATCTGCATTATCGGCGACGACTCAATCTCGACTCCGCGCCGCGGAAATCACGGACACGTACTCGGCCAACATCTCGGTGAGGATGCGGCCGTTTTCACCGATTGGAGCCACGGTCCGTCGTCCGGTTTGACTCGGGCCGTCCGCGTCCCACGCGCCGGTCGTCCCGGTCAGCGCGTCGATCGCGAGGTACGCCGCGCCGAGCGATGAATCGGCGTGTTCCGCGATCACCAGCGTCCGGTTGAAGAGGTCCGAGACGGTTTGAAGAAGGACGCCGTTGTGGCATCCGCCACCGACGACCGAAACGGAGTCAAGCACTACCCCCTGCGACTCGAAGATCGAGAACGCGTCGGCGAGAGAGAACGCGACGCCCTCGATCACCGACCGCGCGAGGTGAGCCGCGCCGTGCCGCGTCGAGAGACCGGTGAAACCGCCGCGGAGAGACGTATCCCAGTACGGGCACCGCTCGCCCGAGAGGTGCGGACGGAACAGAACGCCGTCGGCCCCGACCGGCGCCGTCTCGGCGAGCGATATCAACTCGGCGTGTGAGAGCCTCCGTCCGCCGCCGAGCGCTTCGAGCGCCCACTCGATCGCTGATCCGGCCGCCATCGTCCCGGCTTGCGCGTACCACAGTGGTTGGTTCGGGTGCGGGTACGTGATTAACCGGCGGTCGGAAAAAGGTTCCGCCGAAACGACGTGGATCCCGCCCGCGGTCCCGAGGCGTATCACCGCCGAGCCCGGCGAGTTCGCGCCGACCGCGTACGTCTCGGTCGCGCTGTCGAGAGTCCCGTTCACGACCGGCGTGCCCTCTTTGATTCCGAGCGCGTCCGCAGCGTCTTTTTGGACGGTGCCGATCACGGTTCGGGCAGCCTCGATACGGGGCAGGTTGCGCGGGTCGAGGTCGAGCCACGAACAGATCGTGTCGGACCACCGGCCGGACTCCGCGTCGAACAACATCGACGCCGTCGCGGTGCCGGGATCGGTTACGAACGCGCCGGTCAACCGGAACGCGACGTAGTCCTTGGAAAAGCAGACACGTTCGGTTTCTCCCCACGTGTCCGGCTCCGTCCGACGGATCCACGCGAGGTGCGACAAGCTCCACGTCGGTGTGACCGCGTTGTACGTGACCTTCCGGATGTACTCGCCGTGTTTTTTCTCCAGTTCGGCCGCGTCGGACGCTGATCGAGCGTCGTTCCAGAGGATCGCGTCGCGGATCTCGCGTCCGTTCGCACCGATCAGAACCGCGATGTGCGCCGCGCTCGTCAACGAAATAGCTTTCACGTCGGACCCCGAGACCGCGCTGGTTGTGAGCGCGGCGCGGACCGCGTAAACGACGGCGTCGAACCATGATGACGGCGGCTGTTCCGCCCAGCCGTCGTGCGGCGTTGATGTCGGGTATTCCGCGCGCCCCGTCGCGGCGACGACACCGTCTATCCCGACGACCGCAACTTTGCACGAGCTCGTGCCGAGGTCAACTCCGAGAACGTACTCGGCTTCCATCGCCGGCTCCCGCGCGGACCACCGTGAACGATTCGTCGTACCGGCGAATCGCCGAGCCGAGGATCGCGAGATCGTGTGACGCCAGGAAAAAGCTCAAGCCCCGATCGAGCCAAGGTCCCGTCTCGTCGGCGGCGGAGATACTGATGCCGACCGCCACCCCGTGCGAGACGCCGGCGGCGACGACCCGGTCGACGGCGTTCAGGAATTCCGCGCTGTCGCGGTCGGAGCCGATCACGAACTCGAGATCGCTCGCGCCGATCAGGCACGCCGTAATCCCGGGAACGCGGAGAATCTCGTCGGCATGCGCCGCGGCTTCGGGCGTCTCGATCATCACGATCAGCGAGATCATCGAGTTCGCTCGTGCCGCGTAGTCCGCGCCGTGCACGACCGGCGCGACGCTTCCTTTGGAGCGCTTCCCGATCGGAGGATAGAAGCACGCGTGAACGGCCGCTTCGGCCTCGGCTCGCGACTCGACCATCGGGACCACGACTCCAAGCGCGCCGGCGTCGAGCATGTCGTTGATCTGTCCGGCAGAATTTTCCGAGACTCTCGCGATCGGCGTCGGTCCCCCCGCGCAAAGCAGCGACCGGATCGAGTCCGTCGCACCGGCCTTGTCGTAATGCCCGTGCATCGTATCGACCATAGCGTAATCGAACCGAGTCCGCCCGACCAACTCCGCGGCTCGAAGCGACCCAAGCGACAACCCCGTACCGAGTAGAATTTCGCGTTCGGACAGTCGCTTCTTCAGGCACTGTGTCGACGTGTTCATCGGGTAGACTCCTGATCGTGTATCATTAGTCGACAATTATAACCGCCGACCAGTGATTTGTCAACAATTAATTTCGAACGGTCAGCGGACCTTTGCTGCGTTGCCGACGCGCTCCCGCGGTTACCCGGGTGCGCCGACCGGTTGGCCGGAGGTGTCCGGGGGAGGCGGCGGCCAGTGGATGCCGCGTTGGCCGGCGAGTCCGCGATCACCTCGCGGCACGTGGTCCTTCGCCGGGCGGCCGGTCAACTCTCCGTTCTCGACGAACGCCAGATCGCTCCCGTACATTTCGTCGATCAGGCGCTGTCTCAGGCGCCGCTCGGCCTCAAGGTACTCGGGGCCGCCCGAGAGGTTCTGCGTTTCATTCGGGTCGTTGACCGTGTCGAACAGCTGCACGACGTTTCCGGTCGGATAGTAGATCAGCTTATACCGGCTTTCGCGAACCATGCGCGAAGCGGTGTCGCCCTCGCCGCACTCGCCGTACAACGCTTCTCGATGGTTCGGACCGTGCATCGGTCGACCGTCGACCGAGTCCGGGATCGGGATGCCCGCGAGGTCGAGCAGCGTCGGCATAACGTCCTGCCACCCGACGAGCCTGTCGTCGACGGTGCCGGCCGGAACGCGGGGATCACCCTCGGTACCGAGCAGGATCATCGGAACATTTGCCGAGTCTTCGTAGAACAACCGTTTTGCCCAGAGATCGTGCGTCCCGAGCATGTCTCCGTGATCCGATGTGAAGCAGATGATCGTGTCGTTCAACACGTTCTCTTCGCGGAGTGTTCCGATCACGAGTCGGAGCTGATGATCGATCTGTGTGCAGAGCGCGTAAAACGCTCTCCGGATCGAGGCGACCATCTCGGGAGTGTTGCCGCCGCGCGAATGCCTGATCGCTTGAAGCGCGTACGGCAGAGCGTCGGTATCCGCGGCCCATCGGCCCGTGATCGGCGCGGGCGGGTCTATTTCACGGTACAGATCGAGGTAGTACTGCAGCGGCGCCAGAGGCGGATGTGGATGAGCGTACGAGAGATACCAGAAGCCCGGGCGCGTCGGGTCACGCCGGCGGATCGTTCGGCACATCTCGCGTGTCGCCCAGTTTGTCACGTGCGCGTCCTCGCTCAGGTGCCACGCACGGTGGGTGTAAAGATTGTTGGACATGCCGTGGCCGAACTGTTGCCCGACCGTGCCGTTCTCACCGAGCCAGATCTCGTAGTCGTCGGTTGCGCCGAGCGTCGAGCGGCCTTCCTCGCTCAGGATCACGTCGTCGAACCCGATGCGGTTGCGCTGAGGGTGAACGTGCAGCTTTCCGACCGCGTACGCCTGATATCCCGCGTCGCGAAACGTCTGCGCGAGAGTCGGCACGGCCGGCATCGGTTCGGTGACCTTGAAGACGCGGTCACCGTGCGTGCGCGGCGTCGTGCCGGTCATCAACGTTCGTCGCGCGGGAATGCACACCGGGCACTCGCTGTACGCGTTCGTGAACCGTACCCCCGCGCGAGAGAGCTCATCGAGAGTCGGCGTCTGGATCGCCGGATGTCCCGCGATACCGAGCAGCGACGCGGGCCAGTGATCGGTCGTCACGAGCAGAACGTTCGGTCGGTTCGGCATGAAAAAATCTCCTTGAAGAATCGTGTTATGAGTAGTATCCCGAGCTCGCCGACTCACCGGCGCAGATCACCGCGTACGCCTCGCTGTTGTACACGAAATCCCATGCCCCACGGCGATGTACGACGCTGCCGCCGAAACCCGTCTTGAACCGGTACAAACCGTACATCGGATGCCCTCGGTCCGCCGACGGCGGGATCCCGAACGCATCGTAGAGCGTGCAGCCCGCGGCCTTGGCCGCGCGCATCGCGTGCCACTGCAATGCGTACGGAGCCATCACCGAGCGGCCGTGCACGGCGCTTGCGCCGTACAGGTACGTTGCGACGTCTCGGGTATGCACGACAATAATGCCGCCGAGTGTGATCGAACGATGCCTCGCGAGGTAAAAGTGAACCGAAGGACCACCGCTACGTGCGGTCGAGAACAGCTTCTCGAAGTACGACTTCTCGTGCGCGCGGAACCCCTTACGGTGTGCGGTATCGGTGTAGAGCGCGTGCCACTCGGATAGATGGTTGGCCGTGCAGGTTTCGACATCGACGCCGTGTCGCTGAGAAAGTCGGATATTGTACCGGGTCTTCGGCCGCATCGCCGCGAGTAGCTCGTGTTCGCTCGGCGACAGATCGATCTCAACCGTGTCGGGTGCGAGACTGTCGGTCGGCGCCTTGTGGATGTTGTGGTACGAGGTGCCGAAATTCATCCGGATCTCGGCCGCTTGAGCGGAGACAGGAGGATCGACCGGGTCGTACGGACTTACCCACGGCAGGTCGTACCTCACCGCCGGACAGGACTCGGGGAGATGCTTGCGGAGTTGTACAGAGAGCTCCTCGAGGAAAAACCCGTGATCCTCCGTCGGAACTTCCACGTCGGGTCCGGCGGGAACGTACGCAAGAGGATGCGCCGCCGCGCCGCGCAACTGTACGAGCATCGCGCGGCGATTTGATCCCAATCCAAAAGTCTTTACGCGGTCGCCGGTTTTCGACTTGAACCGCGCCCAGAGCGGACTCTGAAACAGGTTTGGTGTCGATTCGAGACGAGACGGGTCTACCGGGTGTACGTCGAGCGCGGACGTCTGCATCACCTTGAGAGCGTAACAGGAAACCGTGATTCGCGGAAGTGCATCGACGAACGTGACGCGAAGCCGTGAGACGTTGCCTGTCGTCGCGGATCGCCGGAAGGCCGTCTTGATACCCGTGCCGCATCGGGATAGATTCGGTGCATGAGTTCGAAATTTGCCCGCCGCCGGCGCCGCGCCGTATCCGTTGCCGCCGCGCTACTCCTCGGCTCGATCCCGCTCTTCGCGGTCGATTCGATACGCATCAACGAGCCGATGGTGTACCCCGACACCCCCGCGGCGCGGAAAATTCTTGACGCGGCGTTCACTCGTGCGGCTGCCGAGGCGTCGGAGCTGTTCGCCGACGCGCTCACGGTGAGGTACGCCCGTGCTCCGCGCGCGTCCGCGGACCGTGACGTGACGCCTCCAGCGTACACGATCGACGTAATCGCGAGTGATACCGACGACGGCCGGGCTTTAGTCCTTACGATGACGCGTGTACGCGACGGCCGCTCGACGCAGCCGGCCAACTTCCTCGGTCCGTGGGGTGAGCATCTCGCGCGCGATATCGCTCATTCTATCCGGTACGTGTACCAGGCGTTCTCCGGGTTCGACGCGCTTCCGCTCGCCGAACCGCCTGAGTACCTCGACGAGTTCACCGGACGAATGATCTCGACGGCGGACCTCGGTTTTTCGTTCCCCGTCACGCCGACGTCACTCGCGATCACCGCGGACGGTAATATCATTGTCGGCGCGAGCATAGTCGCGGTCGAACTCGACCGGCTGTACCGCGAGCTCGGCAAACCAGGCCGCGAGATCTACACCAACGATCAGGTGTCGTACGCGTACGACGTCGGTGTCACCGCGGCCGGAACGATTTTCGCGCGGACCGCGAGCGGCGGGCAGGTGTACGTCATCCGCCCGGACTTCACACGGCATCAAAGGCTTCAAACCGGCATCACCTCGCCGGCCGTTTCGGTCGCGTTGACCGACGGGAGTCTCGTCGTCGTCGACGCGACGAGCCGCCGTGCGGTACGGCTCGAAGGTCGCGTCACAAAGCCGCTCGATCTTTTCCCAACCGAGTACTCGTACGTTTACGTCGTTGCCGCCGGGCCCGAAGCGACGCTCTGGACGTGGGATCCGCTCACGGGTTCGATTCTCGTGTACACCGCCGACGGCAGCCGGATCGATACGATCGTGCCTCTGATGTCGCACGACGACCGGGCCGGCGTACGCGCGATGAGGACACTTCCGAACGGCGACTTCGTCGTGCTCTCGATGAACGCGCTGTATCGATTTGACCGACGCGGCGTGCCGATCTGGCGGCTCGACGGGCTGCCGTCTCCGCTCTCGGGTAACTTCATGATGGTGCAGAACATGGCGGTCGACGCGGAGCGCGGGTATATCTACTTGCTGAGCGTGTCCGATCAGAAGGTGTACCGGCTGATCGATCGGTCCGGTGGCGTGCCGGTATCCGACCTCGACCGCGCGGTGCTCGAGCTGAACCGACGAATCGTCGCGGATCCGAACGACGCCGACGCGTACACCGCGTTGGCGCGTCTGTACGAGCACGCCGACGCACCGGCTCTCGCGGCCGAAATGTGGCGGACGGTTCTCGACATTGACCCGTTCGATTCCGCGGCCGATGCGGCGCTCGCGCGAACCGAAGGTTTGATTCTTGCGGCGCAGGCGCGGCAGGGCCGGGACCGGACGATCGAGGTCCTGACCGCCCTCGGGCCCGAGTCCGCGCGGCCGACGTACACGGTCGCGGTCGGCCTGTACGAGCAGGCGCTCGCAAAGCTCGCGCGTGACGTCACCGCGCGCGAAGAGGTCAGGTCCGAGCTCGAGTCGTTTCGTCGCGCGTTCGACGAGTTTTCCGCGCCGCGGCCGCGTCCGCCATCGGTTCGCGTTGTGGGCTTCTCCGATATCTTCCCGTCGCTCATTCGGTACTACGACACCAATCCGGTCGGCTCTCTCACGGTCACAAACGATCAGGCCGAGCCGATGCACGACATCGTCGTGTCGGTCGCGCTTCGGTTCTCGGACTTCCCGACGGAAAGCGATCCGGTGCCGCGTCTCGATCCCGGACAGTCGGCGGAGATACCGATTCATCTTGTGCTCTCGCCCGACGTGCTCGGACTCGAAGAGGACATTCCGGTGCTCGCTCGTTTCGACCTCGCGTACCGGATTGGCGGGCAACGCGAATCGACGGCCGTTACGAACACGGTAATGATGCGTCGAAATACGGCGTTGTTCTGGGACGATTCGGGCAAACTCGCGACGTTCATCACGCCGAACGACGATCTGGTCTCGCGGTTTGCGCTCAACGTCACGCGCGCCGCCGATCCGACGTATCCGGCGCTGATGTCGGACCGCGCGTGGCGCGCGGCGTTGATCGCCGACGCGGTCGGCGCGTACGGCGTGCGGTACATCGAGGATCCGAACTCGCCGTTCACCGAGGTGTTCGGAGCGACCGGCGTGCTCGACACGGTACGGTTTCCGCGCACCACTCTCAGAGTCCGGTCCGGGGACTGCGACGACACGACCGCGCTTCTCGCGTCACTGTTCGAGGCGGCCGCGATCAAGACCGCGATCATGACGTCGCCGGGGCACGTCTTTCTCGCGTTCGACACCGGTGAGCCCGCGTCAAACCGTTGGTTGTACGAGGGGCCCGGCCGGTCGGTCGTTGTTCATGACGGGACCGTGTGGCTGCCCCTGGAGACGACGATCCTCGATCGTGGATTTGTCGCGGCGTGGGAGGAGGCTTCGCGCCTCGTCGTGACCCACGGGGAGATAGTCGAGTTCCTGCCTCTCGACCGGCAACACCTCGTGTACCCGCCGATACCTCTGCCGGCGGCATCCTTCGATATCGTCCCGCCCGGACCTCAGGTTGTCGCGAACGTACACACCGAGACGCGCGGTCGTGTTAACGACGTTCTGTACGTCGCCGCGATCGCGGAGCTCGACCGGCGGCGTGTCCGGGTCGATTCTCGCGAAGCGGCGAGGCTCGGGAACCAGACGGGGGTGTTGCACGCGCGCCACGGTGATCTCGCCGCCGCCGAGCGCGCCTTCTCCGAGGTTGTGTCGGTCGTGCCCGAGTTCGCTCCCGCGTACGTGAACCTCGCAAACGTATACCGGCTTCGCGGCGAGACCGGAAAGGCGATCGCCGCCGCCGAGACCGCGATCGAGTTGCGTCCCCGCTCAACCGCCGCGTACATCGCGCTGGTACAAGCCGCGAACGCTGCCGGCAACACCGCGCTGACGCGCGCGGCGATGATCGATCTTCGGGCAATCGACGAGATCCAGGCCGAGCGGTTCTCGTATCTCGTCGGCGCTGCCGACGGAACGCGTGCATCGCGTGCCGAACAGCCGGAACTGTACGCGTGGGAGTACGAGTGATGCGCGTAACCCGTAAAAGCCGCCGGAGGTCTGATGAAGGATAATGAAGCACTCGTTTACCACAGTGAACCGCGTCCCGGGAAAATCGAGGTCGTTCCGACCAAACCCGTGACGTCGCAGTTCGACTTGTCTCTCGCGTACTCCCCCGGCGTCGCGGAGCCGTGCCGCGAGATCGCCGCGCGGCCGGACGACGCGTACCGCTACACCGCGAAGGGAAACCTTGTTGCGGTCGTGACCAACGGAACCGCGGTACTCGGACTCGGAAACATCGGTGCGGCCGCCTCGAAGCCGGTGATGGAGGGAAAGGCGGTCCTGTTCAAGAAGTTCGCCGGTATCGACGTGTTCGACCTCGAGATCGACTGCGCCGATCCGGACGAGCTTGTACGCATTATCGCGTCGCTGCAACACACGTTCGGTGGTATCAACCTCGAAGACATCAAGGCCCCGGAGTGTTTCGCGGTCGAACGCCAACTGCGTGAGCTCTGCGGCATACCGGTGATGCACGATGATCAGCACGGGACCGCGATCATCTCGGGCGCCGCGTTGATCAACGCGCTCGACATCGGCGGCAAAGAGATAGAACGGATCAAACTCGTCGTATGCGGTGCGGGGGCTGCCGCGATCGCGTGCGCGCGGTTTTACTCGCTGCTCGGCGTCGCGTACGATAACATCGTTATGGTCGACAAGGACGGAGTCATCCGCGCGGGATCGGTCGATGCCGACGACACGCGCGCCGAGTTTGCGACGGCTCGAGACATCCATACACTCACCGACGCCGTCGCGGGAGCGGACGTCTTCCTCGGTCTCTCGGCAGCCGGCGTGTTGAACGCCGATCACGTGCGCTCGATGGCGCGTGACCCGATCGTCTTTGCGCTCGCGAACCCGGATCCCGAGATCGCGTACGAGACCGCGGTTGCCGCGCGGCCCGACGTTATCGTCGCGACGGGACGTTCCGATCACCCGAACCAGGTGAATAACGTTCTCGGGTTTCCGTTCATTTTTCGCGGTGCGCTCGACGTCGGCGCGCGCGAAGTCAACGAGGCGATGAAGATCGCCGCCGCGCACGCGCTCGCGTTACTCGCGCGGGAACCGGTTCCCGAGACGGTCCACCGCGCGTACGGAGGCTCGCAGATTCAGTTCGGCCGCGAGTACCTCATCCCGAAGCCTCTCGATCCGCGCCTGCTCACGACCGTCGCACCGGCCGTTGCGCGCGCGGCGATCGAGTCGGGGGTCGCGCGGTACACGATCGAGAACTGGCCGCAGTACGAGGCCGAACTCCTCGATCGCGTCGGGATCGGGCAGAAGCTCGTGACCGGGATCATCAACCGCGCGCGCGAGAACCCGCTCCGCGTCGTGTTCGCCGAGGCGGACGACTACACCGTGCTCAAGGCGGCCGACGTCGTCGCGGAACAGGGAATCGCCACTCCGGTGCTGCTCGGAAACGAGGCCGCGATCAAGGCGATGATCTCGCGGCACGATCTCGCCGCGCTCGCCGGGTTCGACGTGATCGACCCGGAGGCCGAACGCGACCGAATTGCCCGGTACGCCGATCTCGTGTACTCGCTCCGGCAGCGAAAGGGTTTCACGCGATCGGACGCGCTCCGTTCGATGCGCGACCGTACGTACTTCGGTGCCGCGATGGTCGAGTGTGGTGAGGCCGACGCGTTGATCTCCGGGCGGACGCGGGAGTACCCAAAGGTCATCCGGCCTGCGCTGCACGTGATCGGCAAGGCGAACGACGTGCACCGTGTCGCCGGCATGTACATCGTGAACACGACGCGTGGTGTCTTCTTCTTCGCCGATACGACGGTGAACGTCTCGCCGACCGCCGAGGAGCTCGCCGACATTATCGGGCTCACCGCGCGGACCGTCCGTTTTTTCCGGATCGAGCCCGTTGTCGCGGTGCTGTCGTACTCGAACTACGGATCGGTCCGGACCGAGTCGAGCGAGCGGTCACGACGCGCCGTGGAAATCGCGCGGACGCGGTACCCCGACGTCACGATCGACGGCGAGCTTCAGGCAAACGTCGCGTTGAACTCGGCGATCCTCACCGAGAACTATCCGTTCAGCGACCTCATCGCGAAACGCGTCAATACGTTGATTTTCCCGGATCTGGCGGCGGGGAACATCGCGTACAAACTCATGGGCGAACTCGGTGGTGCCGAGCTGACGGGTCCGATCCTTATGGGAATGAGGAAACCCGTGCATATCCTCCAACTCGGCTCGTCGGTCCGGGAAATCGTGAATATGACCGCTCTCGCGGTCGTCGAGGCGATCGAGCGCAACGGGATCCGGCGAATTTGACGGAATCTCGTTTTTTTCGTTCCTTCCGGTGGGAGTTTTGAACCGGAATTTGCGAATTGTGCGAATATTTCCGGTTGCGACAGAAAGAAATTGACGTCGCGCCGATACCGGTCTAAGATGGAGTATGCAACTCACACATTCGGAGATTCCGCTTGAGTTCCTGAGTTCCCTGCCGGAAGGGATGAAGTTCATCCACCGGGGAAAAGGGTATATGGTCGTCGAAGAGATACTGTGCCCGAACGGGCACTCGCTGATCGCCGAGAGCGTCCGGATTCACGACGAGCCTTCGATCAAGTTGCACCTGTCGGTCGCGCTTGAATCGGGCCTGATCTTTATCGATGCGTTCTGGGGAAGTCACGCGAAGCTGTACAACTTTATCCCGAAGATCGCAACCGAGACCGTTTACGCGACCGCAACGTGCCCGGTCTGTGACGTGTCGTTGAACGCACCGTACGACTGCCACGAGTTGGGCTGTGGATCGCACGAAGGCATCAGACTCCACCTTCCCGGCGGACAAGGCACGATCAGCGTCTGCGCGCGGCACGGGTGTCCCGGGCATCGGCTCGAGGTGCGTGGCGCGCCGCCGCGGCTGGTCGAAACCGTGAGCGCGATCAACTTCTTCGGCGAGGGCGGCGACGACTTCGCCGCGTTTTGAGTCACCTCAGGAGGTAGAACGGTGAAAGAGAACGTCATCACGATCGCACCGGATCAATGCAAGGGCTGTCGACTCTGCGTCGACGCGTGTCCGCGAAGCTGCATTTCCGTGACGTCGCAGATCAATATTCTCGGGTATCAATACGCGCGGTTCGAGCAGAAGGGTTGCACCGCGTGTGGGTTCTGTTGGTACGTCTGTCCGGAACTCGGCGCAATCACGGTGTACGCCGGCGAGAAGGCATCATGACGCGGCGCCTCATGAAGGGAAACGAGGCGGTCGTGTGCGGCGCGTTGTTCGGCGGTGCAACGCACTTCTTCGGGTACCCGATTACACCCGCGAGTGAGATCGCTCACGCGGCCGCAACGTGGTTCCCGAAGCTCGGTCACGAGTTTCTCCAGGCGGAGTCCGAAGTCGCCGCGGTGAACATGCTGTACGGCGCCGCTTCGGCCGGCGCTCGCGTGATGACCGCGTCGAGCGGCCCGGGAATCGCGCTGATGTCCGAAGGGATATCGTACATGGCGGGCGCCGAGCTGCCGTGTGTCATCGTCGATATCCAGCGCGCCGGCCCGGGACTCGGGAACATCTGGCCCGAACAGAGCGATTACAACATGGTCGTGAAAGGAGGCGGCCATGGGAATTACCGCTCTATCGTGTTCGCGCCGAACTCCGTGCAGGAGATG